>JAEUSO010000037.1 GCA_016788605.1 Candidatus Kapaibacterium sp.
GCACTAGACCACTCATAACATACTTCACAGATAGCGCGAGAACATCTCGCCAAATTGACTACTTCAGAAAACTGCCTACATTAATTGATAGCGTTTCATACAATTATACCTTAGGAAATTTGATTCATATAGGAGACACAACACTGCTGGTGTCTTGCATGGTTCGTGAATATGACCTGCGAAAAAAGCAGGATACAACATTGTTGTATCTTCTGCGTACCACAGACCATTTTCTGACTGTTGATACAGTGCTAACACCGATTACATCAACTTATGGCATGTTTCTTCGCGGCAGGGGGGATACGCTGTATTTTTCACAGTCAGGAACTTCTGCATTTGTACCAATGCAGTACATCAGCACTGACCTTGGCAAAACATGGTTGTTCTACAAAAAAGGTGACACGGCAGGGTATTATCAACTTGAGCGACCAGTACCAGATTACTTTGGTGATATAGAAGCAGTTAGCAAGCCGGGTGTGATTCGCATGCGCAAAAACGATTCCTCACCGTGGATAGACATCCGTCCCATACCCGGACGCAATGACGTGTATTGTCCAATAGTAAGCATCCCTTCTCATAAGCGCTTCTATGCCTACGCATATATGAACAAACGCAAAGAACTCTTCCGCTTCGATGTAGTGGACAGCGTAACCACGACCGTGGAAAGTGCGGTGGAGAGCGATCCGAACGAGCTTCTTTGGGTACACAAGGCGCATCCCGTCCCGTTTCAGAACACAGTTCAGTTTGATATAGGACATACCGTGAACATGGATGGCGGTACAATAAGCGTGCGTGTGTTTAATATCCACGGCGAGCAGGTGGCGGACTTAACACCATTGTACCGCGCAACATATTCTGGTGCGATAACGCGGCTGACATGGAACACACCGGACCTTGCAGCGGGTGTGTATTTAGTGGTTGTGAATAACGGCAGGCGGACATTTGCCACCAAACTTTTGAAGGCGGCGCAGTAAAGACGCTTTGGAATGTTGTATATGCAACCCACCCGCTACGTGATTTCTACGCAGTTGAGCTTTTTTACGGTTTTTTGCGTAGTGGCTTCTTTCAAGCGATGCCATAGTTTTGTCTGCCACTTCACCATGTGGTAATACACTACACTTGTGTAATCACCAACCAATTCTCACCACCTAACACAGTTCATATCCATGAAAGCAGTTTTGACGCTTTGCATGTTTTGCGTGCTTGTATCGGCGGGGTTTGCCCAAACGCTTGCCCAGAAAATTCAGGGCATTGTGTGGCGTTCCGAAATGTTCGGCGAAAGTACCTACCTCCGCTTCGATGCCGACGGCATCCTGCGTCTGTCGTTTGGAAGACCTGACGACCTTACGCCGATGTTTCTCTATTCGATTGACGGCACAACGATGACCGTCAATGGCAACGTCGAGTTCCTCTGCCCGACGACGGTGAAGGGAACATACACCGTGACCTTTGAGAACAATGCGCTTCGCTTCACGTTAATCGCCGATGAGTGTCCGTATCGCCCCACAATTTTTGTTATGCCCGATTTCAAAGAGCATATACTCAGTTCTGTTGCGGAAGCAGCGGAGGAGAATGTGCTGCTTGTTCCGAATCCGGCTTCATCCATTCTGCGTATCGCAGCGGCATCACCCGCGCAAAGCCAACCACTAACCGGTGATATTCGGATTGTGAATACTCTCGGTGCAACGGTGCTTTCCGTTCCCGCAACGGAACAGATTGATGTCAGTATTCTTCCCGCAGGCGCATATACGGTGCGCGGATCTCTTGGCGGCGTTCCATTTGTGAAACAGTTAATGATAACGCGATAGGGTTTGAATGTTGGAGATGCACCCCTCCCAACCCTCCCCGAAGGAGAGGGCTTTCTTTTTGTTTTTCGGCTCGGATAATCTCCCTCTCCCGTCGGAGAGCGTTGGTGTCGTAGTCATAATCTTGTGTGAGATAGGTGTGTTATCCGGCGAGTTCGGCTGCTTCCGCGCCGATGCTGCTGCCTAAGGCAACACCCATTCCATTGCAGCCGAAGCCGACGACGATGCCACGGCTGATGCGTTGGACGATTGGCTTTTTGGTGGAACTGAATCCCATGATGCCCGCCCAGCGCATGGCAATTTGTACGTCGCGTCCGGGGAGAATGGTGTTCCGCAGGTGCTCGAGTAAGGATTCTTGTATGAGCGGCGTGGTCTCGAAGCGGTCGGTGGTTTCGCCGTCTTTATCGAGGTTGCGCCCGCCGCCGAACAGGACGCGGTTGCCAACGTGGCGGAAGTAGTAGTAGCCGCTGTGAAAGTGGAACACACCCTTGAATTGCAGCGAAGGAATCGGCTCGGTGATGAGTACCTGACCGCGTGCGGGAAGTACGTCGCATCCCGGCATCAGTTGCGGCGCGAGTGCATTAGTACAGACGATAACATCGCGGCAGACAAACTCGACGGTATCGTTCATCACATGCCGCCGCACGCGAATACGGACATCGGTTTCATTTTCTTCGACTGCCTGAACATCTGCACCGGTGATGATACGAACGCCAAGATGGGCGGCATAGAGCGCGAGGTTCTTCATCATGCGTCCCGAGTTGATTGCGCCTTCGTGTTTCATCATTACAAGATTGCGGACGCGGTCGAGGTTGAATCCGAATTCGGTTATCAGCGGGTCGCGGTGGGAGTAGTACTCCGCGCCGAAGAGCGGCTCCATCAGTGCGTTTGCTTCATCCATCCGTGCAAGTGCGGGTGCGTCGGTTTCCCAGAGCAATTCGTAGCCGCCGCAGGGTTCGTAGCCCATGCGTTCATCGCCCAAGCGTCCGCGAAGCATGTCGAGTCCGTGTTTGCGCCGGGCAATTACATGCTGTGCGTCGGTTGCACCGAGTTCGTCCACATCGCCTAATACTTCGGTCAGCGAACCATAACATGCAAACCCTGCGTTCTTGGTGCTTGCGCCGCTTGGCAGAATTTCTCGTTCAAGCAGTACCACATCGCGGTGCGGGTCTTGCTCCTTGAGGGTAATCGCTGCGCTGAGTCCGATAATGCCGCCGCCGACAACGAGTGCGTCGCAGCGAAGCAGTTCCGTTTGCTCCCAAAAGCTGAGTGTTGTGTGCATGGTTCTTCGGGTGATTGGTGAAACCTGCTGCAATGTTCGCACACGGCGGCGAAACCTGCGTGTGAAATTTCTGGTGAGGTGTGTGCGTCGTGTGGCAAACAGACAGAATCCTTAAACACACAGCACGACATAAATCATATCCCCGATGCACAGATTTGCAGAATACCTGACAACGCGCCTGCGCGAGCCGCTTCCCGGTTTTGAGGCGCAATCGCGCATGGCTCCACGCTTTCCGAACGGTCGGCTGCGTTCATTCGAAGCACCGCCCACCGCAAAAAAGAGTGCGGTGCTTGCGCTGCTGCATATCCACAACGAAACCCTCTCGCTCTTCTTCACGCTTCGCAGTGCGGGACTGACAAACCACAAGGGGCAGATTAGTTTTCCGGGCGGACGGATGGACGGCGGCGAGTCAACGGTACAAACGGCATTGCGCGAAACACGCGAGGAAACCGGCATTGCGGAATCCGGCATAGCCATACTCGGCTCGCTTAGTCAGTTGTACACACCACCATCCAATTCGGCTATCCATCCTGTTGTGGGGTGGATGCCCGAATTACCCGACCTGCAAATCAATCCCGACGAGGTGGATGAGTGTTTCTCGGTGGGGCTTGATGCCTTGCACAGTCCGGCAAACATCAGCGAAGAAGAATGGAACTACAACGGTACGCCGATGACTGTTCCGTTGTGGCGTGTGCATCCCGCTGTTCCGCTGTGGGGCGCAACGGCGATTATCGTCGGCGAACTGACCTATCTCTATGGTGAGTGGCTTGGTGTGGGTGGCGCGTGATGTGAATTAAGAAACACAATTAACTCGATAGATATGTGAAACAGGAACTTTACATTTTCAGCGGACTGGGAGCAGATGAAAGAGTTTTCCAACGACTTGACTTTTCGGGCTTCTCTGTAACATACATTCGATGGATTACTCCGCACAGCGGTGAGACAATAGAACAGTATTCAACCCGGCTTCTTGAACAAATTACCTCAATGAAGCCAATACTAATTGGTCTATCATTTGGTGGTTTGATAGCTATCGAAGTGGCGAAGCACATTGATACTGAACAAGTGATTTTGATTGCCTCCGCTAAGTCGAAAACAGAAATTCCTTTCTACTACCGTGTCGCAGGTCTTTTTGGACTTCACAAACTATTGCCTTTGGCATTTTTGAAACATTCAAACATCTTAACTCAGTGGTTTTTTGGCGCGAGAAATATGTTTGACAGGCAACTGTTACAACAAATTCTTAAAGACACTGAACCGATTTTTCTGAAGTGGGCTATTGATAAAGTAGTGCGTTGGACAAACCGCCCAGTGGGTAAGAATGTGTTTCATATTCACGGTACAAGCGATAGGATATTGCCAGTGATGTTTGTATCATGTAACGTGCGAATCAAGAATGGTGGTCACTTTATGACCCTTACGCACGCTGATGAGTTAAACCTGATTCTATTGCAACAGCTAAGTCGGAAAGAATGAGAGACAGGATGATTATGATGTGGCAATACCATACAGTTTCCCCCCTACTGAACCAATCGCCGTAACTTTGTGTTGTGCCGGAACTCATTGCCAGCACAGTAACACAACTCAACACAATAACCCGACAGAAAGGAAGAGACATGGAATTATATGTTGATTCGGCGAACATTACCGAAATCACACACGCCGCCTCGCTTGGCATTATTCGCGGAGTGACCACCAATCCCTCGCTTCTTGCAAAAGAAGACCCGACGGTGGATGTGAAGCAGCGCATCCTTGACATCTATAAAACAGTGGGCGGTCACCTTTCGGTGGAAGTCAATTCAACCGATACGGACGGAATGCTGCGCGAAGCGGACGACATCCTTTCGTGGTTCCCCGAGGCGACGATTAAGATTCCGATGATTCCCACCGGACTTGCCGCTGTGAAGGAACTCTCGCGCCGCGAGATACCGACCAACGTGACGCTTATCTTTACCCCGACACAGGCACTTGCCGCCGCCGCCGCCGGAGCAACATACGTCAGTGTGTTTTTGGGCAGGTTGGACGACATGGGGCAGGACAGCATTCAAGTCATGCGCGACGTCACGGAAATTTGGGACACAAACGGTTTGGAATCGCTCATCATCGCTGCATCAATCCGCCATCCGATTCATCTGTTGGAATGCGCCAAGTTGGGTGCCGACATTGCAACCACTCCATACAAAGTACTTATGCAATCACTCAAACATCCTCTTACCGATTCGGGCTTGCAGGCATTCCTGAACGACTACGAAAAGATGAAAGCGGAGAAAGAGAAACACGCCAAAGGAGGGCAATAATCCAACTATGAAATTGTGTCGTGCCGCGCTTGCCGCTATTACCGTTATCACCACTCTTGCCGCCGCACTCATCCTTACCGCATCCTCAGCTCTTGTAGGAAAACAGGCGTATGGATTTACCGTGGAAGACCAGTTTAAAAAAGAATGGTCGTGGGAGACCTTCAAAGGAAAGCCCGTTGTAATTGTTCTTGCCGACCGTGCGGGGCGTGAATACTCGGAGAAGTGGGTTCAGCCGCTGCGCTCGTCGCTCGGAGCAAAGGTCGAGTACGTGGCATTTGCCGACGTGAGCAGTGTGCCGGGCTTGTTGAAAGGATTCATTCGTGGAAAAATCCGTGATTCGTACCAGCATCCGCTGCTCTTGGATTGGGAAGGCGATGTATTCAAGTATTACGAATGCCGCGACGGCGTGGCAAACGTGGTGTTTATAGATAAAAACAACACCGTGCGTTATACCGCTTCGGGTAAAGGCGAATCCGCCGAAGTGGATGTGGCAGTGAAAGAAATATCACGCTATCTTGGTAACTAAAGTATCAGGCATCCTATCTTAGCATTGAGCGGCGTGTAACACCTGTAACTCAATTTTCAGATGTTCCCGCTCATGAACAAACAGGAGAAACAGTATGGAGTATTTTGATGCGTATGAAGAAGTGTATTCGGCAATCGAACGCTTCGCCGACGAACACGGAAAGCCACCGGCAACCGTGTATGTTTCGCCCGTGCTCTACCGCTGGCTGATGGAGATGAAAAAAGAATCGGTGGCATTGAACATGGAGGAAGCAAGCGACGGCAACTCCCTGCAAACGCGCTTTGGTGCAATCCCGCTTGCCTTGGACGAAATGCTCTCGCCCTACGAAATCCTGACCGAGTAATACTCCCAAACCCATTTATACAAAGCGATGTATCTGCAAATAGATGCATCGCTTTTTTTTATGATTCTTCCCGCACAGCTCTATCAGAAAACTAATGCAACATCACTTTCATTTCTGACGGACTTCTTAGCAGATTTTTAACATTCGGATTAACAAAATAGCTGAAACCATGCTGCCGGCTTGCCGTATCGGTGCACGCACGACAGCAACGCACATACCGGTATGCGCCGCTGCTGATGCTCCAACATCAACAACCTCACTCTGTATCCGTATGAAACTCAATGCTACGCGGCGGTTATTCCAATCGCTCCTCATTCTCTGTTGCTCGGTCTCGCTTATGGCGGCGGGCACAATCAACGATTCTTATTGGGACGGCTCGTTCGGGGCAACATCCGCCGAGCCAATCTCCATCCGCACGTCTGCACAAAGCGGATCAACTCTCTATGTGGGCGGCACGTTTCCGCGTTTCCTTGGCATGACCGTCCGCTCAGTGATGATGTATGACGGCAACCGCTGGCGCACGATGGATGGCGGTGTGACAACGAGCGGCGGTAATGTTGGAACGGTCTCGGCGATTGCCATTGCTCCCAATGGCGATGTGTTTATCGGCGGTGTTTTTGCCGCAGCGGGCGGTGTTCCTTGCAAGAATATCGCACGGTGGGACGGTAACCGTTTTCATCCCGTCGGTGCTGGTGTTGATGGCTCGGTGAACGCACTCGACTTCCGCAGCGACGCACTCTATATCGGCGGTCGCTTCGATGTTCCCGTTCAGGGCGGCTCAACATCAAACATCGCCAAATGGAACGGCAGCAGCTACGAGCCGCTCGGTTCAGGCATCAGCAGCGGTACGGTAACGTGTCTTATCAGCAACGCCGACGCACTCTATGTTGGCGGTAATTTCAAAGAGATAAACGGCGAGGCATATCTTGGTGTAACCGAATGGCTGAAATCATCGAAACGCTGGGTGCATTTGGGTAACGGTCTCAGCGCAAAAGGAAATGGCACATCCAATGTCTTCAGTTTGGGATTTCTTCCGAATGGGAACGTGGTTGCCCTTGGCGATTTTGCACAATCTGGTACAACACCAATGAGTAACATGGCGGTATGGAATATGAAGTCGTGGGCGGAATTCGGTGGCGGTGTGAACGGTGTTATCACCGCATCGCTCTTCGATGGCAACGATGTGTATGTCAGCGGTGTGTTTGATAAAATCGGCGGACGCAACATCAGTATTATTGCGCGGTGGAATGGGACGGGTTGGTCGGCATCCGGTGGTGATGTGTTGGAATCCTCGGCAACAGCACTCGTTAAATTCAAGAACGGCGTGCTTGTCAGCGGAACATTCGATTTCACCAATGCCGAGAACGAGCGGATTAACGGTATCGGGTTATTGGAAGGAACTTCATGGATGACCGTGACAAAAGGAATGAAAGGCAACGGTGCGGACGGTGGTGTGTTTGATTTTGCCACCATGCCCGACGGCTCGCTTATCGCCGCAGGCGGATTCTCGAAAATCGGTGATGCCGACGCTCCAATCCTTGCGCGGTACGACGGTACAGCATGGACGGCGTTGGAGGGCGTTCCGTTCTCGAACATGTTCAACAGCATCCGCCTTCTGCCCGATGGAAACAACCTCCTTATCGGTTGCGTGTTCACGCAGGACACCAACCGTTATTCAGCGGTGATGCGCTACAACCCGACGTCGAAGCAATCGTCGCCGCTCTGCACAATCGAACGTCGCGCACAAGGACCGAACGATATGGCGCAAGTTGCGTGCTTATTGCGGAACGACGGCAAACTCTATATGGGCGGTAATTTCCGCAGCGTGAACAACGATACCACACTAAGCTCGCTTGCTGTATATGACGGTACAGCATGGAAGGGCTTCGGCACATCTGTTCTCTTCAAAGGTGAATTTCAAGGTACACCATTTGTAACGCAAGGTTCGGTGAACGCAGTTGCATTCTCCGGCGCAGACATCTACGCAGGTGGCTTCTTCAATATGGCGGGCGCGGTAAAGGCAATCTCGCTGGCGAAATGGACGGGTACGGAATGGAAGGCACTCGGAACGGAGAACGACACACTTTGGCTTACACCGCCAAGCGGCGGCATGGGTAATAATTTCCCCTACATTGGTGCGCTTGCACTTTCGGGCGATATGCTTTATGCCGGCGGTAACTTCAGCGGCATCGGCGCGAAGCAATATCAGAACATCGCGGCATGGAATACAAAAACACAAACGTGGTCGTCGGTGGGCAATGCCAACGGTCAGATCAATGTGTTCCATCTTGTAGGTGATTACCTGTATGTGGGTGGCGGCTTCGATACGATAGGCGGCATCCGCGCATCACGCATCGCACGGTATCATATTCCCTCAAATACGTGGTATGCGCTTGGCAGCGGAGTTGATGGCAACGGCGTGTTCGCCATGCACCCCGCATTCAACGGTATGTATGTTGGCGGTATCTTCGGCGCGGCTGGCGAAAAATCATCGCTCAATCTGGCGAAGTGGACGCAGAACCTGACATCAGTGGAAGAATCTCTCGGCGAGGTATCACAAACACTTCGCAGTTCACCGAACCCTGTTTCCGGTCGTGTAACCGTACAGCTACCCGAAGGTGCGGCTGCAAGCAATGAAGCCACAGTTGTGGATATGCAGGGGCGTATCCGAATGACATCAACATCCGCTACAGGTGAGACACAGATTTCTTTTGATACACACACGCTGGAAAGCGGCATCTACACAATACGGATTCTTGCAAACGGTAAGTTACACGCAGCCAGAATTTCGGTTGTGCATTAAGCATCATCATGCAGGATACTGAGGTTGGTCATCGGGAGTGGGCAAATGTCCTCTCCCGTTTTTTTTGAGTAAAAGTAAATCGGATAGAATGTTCGGGAACTTTATCATAGGGCTGATTGTAATGCCACTTAATACTCTCACCTCTGTAATGATTGCGCCCGCTTGGATGAATAATAGGGAACATCCCGCAGAATAACCGGCGCACAACCACACCACTGTACAACGTAAGGAGGCAAACCCCTGTGCTGGGGAGTATTCGGAGCTGTGGGCGCATATGCAAGTGCAGATGCCTCGCACTAATGAGTACGACGTGTATTTTCTTATTATCCGCGTGAGGGACAAATGACGGTTACAGCTACGGCATCGTCGCAAGAGAGCATCTTCGCTCTGCTTCGTGTTCGCAACATTCACACATTTGAAGAATGGCGCGACCGGAATCTGGATTACAATCTTGACTTTATCAATGCACTTGCGTCGCTGCCCGCCACGCACGACCGCATTGTCAAACTCCGCTCGGCGTACGGTTGGAACGAAGCTGAAGCATGGGAGGCACTTCTATGGGAATATACCTCAAACTCGCACCGCTATCTTCCCGGTGCGGATGAATTTGTGAAGGATACCAAGCAACAACTTGCGTGGTTCACCGACCCGATTTACGATTCGGAATAGCGCATTTCAGAAAGGTCGGTTACACAGGGAACTATCACTCTGTTACATGCGGAGTAATCATGAAGTACACTATGCCGGTCTTTTAGTTTGCCTTGATGATTGTCTCGGTGACGGTGTCAATGCCGTCGCGTGCGATGAGGATATACGTACCATTGGTGTGTGTGCTGATGTCGAGCGTCATGGTATCGAAGACCTTTGGCGACTGCCACATTGTTGTGAATACGTCTTTGCCTTGCAGGTCGGTTATTCTCATGTCGATATCACCTGTGTACTTCGAGACAAGTTGAACAGTGATAACACCGCTTGTCGGGTTGGGATAGACGCGCAATCGCGCATCGTTGCCTTGCGCCGCAGGCGCGTCGCCTTCCGTTGAGGAAACCGCAACCATCACACCGTCTGACTTTGCATTGCACCCTTGTGCATTCGTTACAACCACGCTGTATTCACCCTCCACGCTGATATCAATCGAACGCGACACCGCATGGAGTATCGGTTTGTTATTGAAGAACCACGAATACGCTTCGCCTTCCGTTGCCGTGAGTTGTGTGCCACTTTGCACGATATATGGTTTGGGCGGCTTTGGAAGAACTGTCGCTTTTACCACGTCCGTTGTTGCCGAGCATCCGTCGGCACTGCCTACTGTGCATGAATACGCACCTGATAACGCCGGACTGCTGATGACAAGCCGCCGCTGTGTGCTGCCGTTGTTCCAAGAATACGTTGCATATCCCTCGCCGGCATCGAGAAGGATGGTCGAACCTTCGCAAACGCTGTTGCAAGTGCTTGCAGCAATGCGCGGTTTCAGCGAAGCGCAATCGGCGGACTGTGCCGCTGCCTGATACGCAAAAAGAATCATAGATGCCGCAGCAAGAATAACGCACGATGTTGCAGGTCGGATACTCATAGTTCTATCCCGTGGTTTGATTGATTGTTGTGCCGGTTACGTTTGCAAAATATCAGACGCATCGCCGTGTGCATCTCCGTAGTTCTACGTAATTCCGAGTGATACGTGCGAGATATTACGCGCCGCGCAAGGCATTGACGATTGTCATCCCCGCTGCGCGATATGCAGGCAGAAACCCGCCGACAATACCCATGGTGATAGAGAACACAATGGCAAGAGCAATATCGAACGGACTAAGGGAGAACGAAAATGCCAATTCGGAAAACGAATCGAAGTTCAGCGTTGAAATTGTGAAGAACTGAAGGAATGACGCTATGAAAATGCCAATCAGCCCGCCGGTCAGCGACATCACGATGGACTCGATTAGAAAGGCGGTCAGAATGCTACCTTTTCCGAAACCGACGGCGCGGAGTGTGCCGATTTCCGTCACGCGGTTTGCCACCGACGCATACATGGTTATTACTGCGCCAATCACCGCACCCACAGCAAAAATGATTGTAATAATAATGCCGAGGACGGAAATAAACATCGAGAGTGTTTCGGATTGTTTTGCAAAATAGACCGTCTCGATTTCCGGCTCGAACTGATTCAGGCGCGGGTCGCCGGCAAATTGCATCTTTAGTGCTTTGATATTGTTCGGGTCGGTGATGCGGAATGTGAGCGTGGAGTATTGCGAACGGTTGAACGCTTGCTGCAACTGCTCTACATCGCACCAGAGTTCCGAGTTGAATCCTGAACTTCCTGCATCAATCACCCCCACAATCGTCCACTTATCGCCCGCTAGTTTGATTTTCTCGCCGATGCCCGCACCATTGAATCTCTTTGTAATGGACGAACCGACCACAAGTTCACGTGCGCCGAAGGTGAACATACGACCGGCTGTCAGTTTCACGTTGGGTCGCAGTGCAAGCGCCTGTTTGCCCACACCGCGAACCGTCACGTTGCTCATTCCGCCGTCGTTCTTGTACAGGTTGATAATCACTACTGCATCCGTTGTGGCGATTGGCGTGCCGTCGGCTGCTTTCTTCACATCGTTCAGTGTCAGGATGTTGTCGCCGGTTATGCGGTCAATAATACTCGTTATCTCGCCGGTCGAGGATTTCCGCGTCACAATCACATTATCGGGCGAGCCGGTCTGCGCCAACGTCTTGCGAATCCCGTTCGACATCATCAGCGCAGCCACAAACACAAACATCACAAGCGCAACGCCGAATACCGTCAGCGAGGTAGTGAGTTTGCGAGCCACAAAATTTTTGAGGATATAATAAAGCGGGATATTCATACCATCGGGAGTTCGTAAGAGAGAGCCGTTGATACGTTGCTGTGCAACGGCATTACCGGACGTGAAAATACGAAGACCGTTTGCAGCCCCAAGCATAACGTGGTGTGTTTTCTGCGTTCTGCTCGATTTCCGCCCGCCGCGATTCAGTGTCAAGATAATTTCTGATATGGTGAATCATGGCAAGCAGGGATGTGTCATTGACGGCAACCGCATCGCTTAAAGATTAAAGAACGGCAACACTGTGAAAACGGCGTTGTTGCTTTCACGAACGAAACGTATTTTCGCACTATGATAGTTCAACGCCACATAGTCCGGTTTTTTGTAGCAGTTCTCTGCGCTGCCACGATGCTTGCAGCCGAACTCGGATTCGACTCGTTCACGGCAAAGTCCGATGGTAAAGACATTACGGTGGAATGGCGCACAAGCAACGAAAAAGCGGTTGCTCGGTTTGATATTGAGCGCAGCACCGACGGACAGTCATGGCGCACAGTCGGAACTCTTGAAGCGCGCGGCGGCAACCAATCATACCGTTTTGTGGACGTTGATGTGCTGCTTAAAGGCAACGACGACCCGAAATCAATAGCCCGTAATAACTTTCAATACCGGATTCGCGCCATCGGCAGCGATAATACCTCCACATACAGCAACACCTCAACCGTCATGCATAGCATAAGCAGTGTGCGCCGCACGTGGGGTATGATTAAGGAAATGTTCAAGTAACATTTAATCACAGCTTCCGCAGATTCCCCGTAGAAATTCAATCCCACCGACAACACTCCATTCATAGCTTCGCAGCAGGAATGACTGTGCATAGCTGCACACGTGGCATTATGACCTCACTATTTCAAGTATGCTGATAAGCACAAACCCCGCAACCGGAGTTGAGATTGCGCGATACTCCTTTACCGAACCGGATCAGGTCGGGCAACTACTTAATGCCGCATATACTGCTTCGCATGACTGGCGCAGACGGACGGTGAATGAACGCGGTGAACTGATGATGCAAATCGCCGCGCTCCTCCGTGAACGGCGCGATGATGCCGCACGGATGATGTCGCTCGAAATGGGCAAGCCCATAACCCAAGCATACGCCGAAGTTGAAAAATGTGCTGCGTGTTGCGAATACTTTGCCAATCATGCCGCCGCAATGCTTGCCACCGAACACATAGTAACGCAATACTCATCATCATACATTGTGTATCAGCCGCTTGGCGTTGTCTTTGGCATTATGCCGTGGAATTTCCCTTTCTGGCAGGTATTTCGCGCCGCCGTTCCCGCACTAATGGCGGGCAATACCATGATCATGAAGCACTCGCCCGAAGTGACCGGGTCTGCAATGCTGATTGATGCGGTTATGCGCGATGCCGGACTGCCCGACGGTGTATTCGGTGTTGTCCGTGCGGATATTCCCGCCGCGCATGACATCATTGCCGATAAGCGTGTGGCTGCGGTAACATTTACGGGAAGTACGCGGGGCGGTATTGCCGTGGCACAAACGGCGGCGGCGTATTGCAAGCCCTCGGTGCTTGAACTCGGCGGAAGCGATGCCTACATTGTCTGCGATGATGCGGATATTCCATTGGCGGCGCGGCTTTGCGCGGAAGCGCGGTTGGTGAACAGCGGGCAAAGCTGTGTGGCGGCGAAACGGTTTCTCGTGCACGAGTCCGTTGCCGGTGAGTTCACCCGTTGTTTTGTTGAAGAAGTTTCGGCGAAGCGCATCGGCGACCCGCTCGACCCCGCAACGCAGATTGGTCCGCTTGCGCGATTGGATTTACGCGCCGCACTACAACACCAAACCGACGCAACGATTGCCCAAGGCGCAACTGTTGCCTTGGCGGGCGGTTCGATGAATGGCGCAGGAGCATTCTTTTCACCTGTTGTTTTGACCAACGTACAACCGGCAATGACGGCGGCACGCGAAGAACTCTTCGGTCCGGTTGCTCCGGTGATACATATTAGTAGCGATGACGAAGCAATAGGTATTGCGAATGCTTCGGATTACGGGTTGGGCGCGGCGGTATTTACGAGTGATGCAAGGCGCGGCGAACGGATTGCCTTGGCTTTGGATGCCGGTTTTTGTGCGGTGAATGACTTTGTGAAATCCGACCCGCGTTTGCCGTTCGGCGGGGTGAAACTCTCCGGCTGGGGACGCGAACTTTCGGCGGTGGGAATCCGCGAGTTTGTTAATGTGAAAACGGTGGTGTCGGTGTGAACCCCACTTGCGGCGCGGCTTGATGCCGCCGGCAAGTACGAACCAATCACAATCACCATCGAGAGAGCAATGGCAACGGTGACAATGGTTCCGCCTAAGCGGTGGTCGTTCAGCATTCGGTATTCTTCCACGTCGGGGTTTGGATAAGCGGTTCCTCGCGTGGAGTATCGTCGCTTTTTCCTGAAACATGAGTGGAGATATATACTGAAGGCACGGATAGGTTGATTTGTTCTACGTATCAGTATACCAGCAATACTAAAGAAAAGTTGTTTCAATAATACTTCGCCACCCAGATGAAATTTATTTGATGTTTTCTTTCACTGGTCTATTTTGCCAATAGTAGATTCATTAACAACCGGCAACTATATTCCTGTTGAGGCAAACGGTACGGGTACATACTCTACAACTATCCCAATTACCCACATTCCGCAAGGAACATATACTGTTGTCGTTACAACGGAAGTATCTGTTCATTCCCAACGATTCACTGTGATACGATAATGAGGAAGGATTATATTATCAGCAAACGGGGTACTTTGTGTATCCCGTTACACACTACTAAAAATAGATGGACACGTTTCCTGTCTGTGTTCTTTCTATCCATAATCTTCATTATTGCCATATTGATAATCGCAGGATGTGGAAGTACAACCCCATCGGTATGTAATTGTCCTAAGCAGGTAACATACGTGTTGCCTCCCGGTCCTCGTATCCCACCGTTTGCATATACACATATTGTTGCCTCACGTGACAGAGATTGGTTTTCGTTTAATGAAGGCGGTATTCTGCATGTTCGGAGCGGTGACACACGATACATAAACATAGAGGAATCCTTGCCAGCAAAAACAAGTGTCTTACTGATGTTTATTGCCGACTGGTGTCCCTATAACAACGATGAATTGCTGATTCATGCACACATTCAATCTGATACAAGCGGTTCCGTAAAACAACTGCCTGTTCTTTGGAGACTGTACCGATACTCTCAATCACGCAAAACTGCGCTTGACATTACACCAAAACAGTTTATAGAAAAGAACCCTAATGTATCATTAATGCATACGAATCCACGTTGGTTGGGAACATCAACACCGGGTAACGATACATTTCAATTTTCACAGACACAACAGGAGTATGGTAAATATCACCAACAGTCGGGGGCATTATTACCTCACGAGTACGCTGTAACGTATGGAGATCCATTTTATATTTACATACAACGCTCGAACTCTGCCAACTATACATTCTACTTTGACAAGCGACTATCAAATCAATCCCAATCAGTGATACCTACGATTAGCATCAATGGGTTACCATTACTTGGGCTAACCCGTGATTATATTGAAAATGTAGGTTCGCAGTGTTCGTGGTCGCCCACGGATAAATACTTTGCACTTGGTGTTAGGGATATTCGCCAACAATCAGCGGAGAATTGTGCAGGGTATGCAGAAGTATGGGTCTATGATGTTCAGAAACTTATGTTTGGCGGTTCGGCGGGTAGTTTTCCTATACACAAGATTAACCTTCGAAACCGATACTGTATGTACACATCATACGGGACATATCCAACATTCACGTCTGACAGTACATTGGTGATTTCAATGCACAAGGATGGCGATACGCTCCAAGCGTTATATGAAGTCAAGTTAGATGGAACAATGATTCGCCAACTGACATTTAAATAGTGCCATAGAAAAGGTGTAAAATCCTCTGTTCTATTCATCCCGCTCCCGCTTCATTGCAGGGGCGGGATTTTTTGTGTGGTTAGTTGGAATAAAAAAAACGGACGGCTGTTTTTACAACCGTCCGTTCGTTCATCATATCCGGTGCTGCGGATTATACGCCGTTGCTGAACCATTTGTTCATTGCATCGGGCAGCATGTCGCGCCATGTCGTCCAGTCGTGGCGGTAGTCCTTGCTCCACACGTCCACATAATTCGGGATGCCTTTCGAGCCGAGCAGGTTGCCCATGTCAATCGAGCTTTGCGCGTGTTCGTAGGGTCCCTGACCAGTCATAAAATACACGTGGCGTTTGCGTTGAAGCATCGGCAGCCAGTAGTCGTCGTTCAGTCCGGGCAGGTAATGCACCGGTGAGTTGTAGAAACAGTTCTCGTCCCAATAACCGTCGGCATACCATTTCAGGTTGTAGGTTCCGCTCATGGCGATTGTGCCGTCGAAGAGGTCGGGACGGCGGAAGAACGAGTTCGCCGCGTGGAATGCGCCAAGCGACACTCCCGAAGTGATAATCGGCACCTTGCCATTGCAATCGTTGTAGATAAACGGCACAACTTCGTCGGTAATATAGCCGTTGTATTGTTGGTGGCGGCGCGCTTTTGCCTTGGGCTTCATATTCGGATTCAACCAGCTTTCGCTGTTAATCGAGTTAATCGAATACACCTTGATAAGCCCTTTTTCGATAAACGGTTTGATTGATGCAATCAGGTAAAACCGTTCGTATTCCAAGTAGTCGGCTGCCGCGCTGGGAAACAGCAGTAAGGCAAAGCCATGATGTCCATAAGCCACGATTTCCATGGTCTTGTTCAATCGCGGACTCCACCATTTACGAATTTCTCGACGCATAACATTGTCCCCTTTCCTAAGTACAGTATGAGTAAGTGAATATGAATGTTTGATGTTTGTGCCGCGTGGAATGCACGTTTTTCTTGCAGAACTGCGGCGCGCAAATATAGCATCTGTGCCATGCGCGGCGGGAATCGGCATTTACGGGGCGGCAAGCGTGGTGAAGCCGAACGATGTGCAGTCGAAGAGTCCTTTATCGCTCATTTTGAGTGCAGGGATAACAAGTAATGCCATGAACGAAAGTGACATAAAGGGCGATGTAAGCCGCGAGCCGAGCGCACGTGCTTTAGTATCAAGTTCTGCGTAACGGGCTGCAACAGTATAGCCGTCCATGCTGCTCATCAGTCCGGCAATGTCGAGCGGCACGATGCGGGTATTGTTGCCATTGCTGATGCTGACCCCGCCTTTGTGGTGAATGATGGCATTGACTGCGTTGCAAAGGTCGTTGTCGTTTGTGCCTACCGCCACGATATTATGCGAATCATGGGCGACCGATGATGCAATCGCGCCGCGCTTCAAGCCGAATGCGGTGATGAATCCAACCGCAACCGGTGCGTCGGCATACCGGTTCACAACCGCAATTTTCAGAATGTCGCGCCCGACATCGGTAACGTAGTCGCCATTATGGATTGCTGCCGCAACGGTCAGCCCGTTTGTTATCAGTTGCTTGTCAATAACCTCAATAACGCGAATCTGTGTGCCCTGTGCCGGAATGCGGAAGTCCTGCGGCGAGCGCGGCGGGCAATCAAACTTGTTCACGGGAATAATGTCTGCTTTCTGTTGAAGCGATACGCCGTTGCGGGCAACACAGTCCCCGCCGATGTACGTGGCAAGGATATTCCCGCCAGACCGGAACGAGGTGAGCGAATTGGTGA
>JAEUSO010000380.1 GCA_016788605.1 Candidatus Kapaibacterium sp.
ACAATGTCTATGACTTACGGCACCCCGCCACAAACAACATCTACTACAACCTCGTTCACAGTTCGGCAACAGAAACCAGTGCCATGTCTCTATAAAGAAATATGCAATCCACAGAATAATTACCAGCTCGGCTCTGTATTCCGCTACCGTTTGCGTATTCAGAATATAGGCGGCGCACCATTAACAGGGGTAACGCTCACCGATGTCCTTAATCCTAATTTGCAGTATATCGGGAATCCAATGACCTATATCAGTTCATCCTACGCAACTCCGTGCGGTGGTGGTGGTAGTGGCAGCGGACCTTGGAACGGGGTTACTGTGAATCCTCCCGGTCCTCTGTCTAATACCGTAACATTCAATTTACCTTCTATCGGTTCGCAAGTATGCGATATTAAAGCATCGCCAAGTTGCGGTGATAAGGGTACGGACGGACTACTCTTTTACTTTATCGAGTTTGATGTGAAGGTTCGGGAAACATCCGCTCTTGGCAATATCCCGAATGTGTTCTCATTGTCGGGCGGTAATATTAGTGCGACGGAATCTTCCAATACTGTCTATGCGCTTGTCGAGGGCACCCCCGCCTTATCTGTGGCAAAGAGTGTTCGGAAGTCGGCGGCGACCCCCTATTCAACCTCAGCGGGAGTGAATAGCGGCAGCACGATACAGTACAGATTACAGAGTACCATCCCCGCCGGCACACCGTATCTGCACGATATACACATGGTTGACCTCCTGCCCAAGAACGACGGTCCAAATGACAAGTTCATAGCATCACCTTGTAGTACTCGTGGGTCTCAATTTGATGTAACGTGGGGTAACAACATCTTAACTATCCCAACCGGATCACCAACGGCATTTGCATGGTGGGCACCGAACGGTCCAACTACATCGTCTGGTGTCTATCAAATGCAGTCATATCTAAACTTCAAAGGAAATTCTACTTTCCCGGATGTATTTAATAACGGGCAACCAACATGTGCATCGAGTACCACTTCATGGTTTAGCAACCCTGCCACTGGTATGACTACTCCCGGTGGATTGAAAAACATCGGATTCCACTTAGGAACAGGTCCACGGACCGGAATACAAACCATTGAGTTTGATGCCAAGGTGGCAAGCAATGCTACAAATGGTCAAACCGCATGTAACACATTTGTCACCGGCGGGTGGGTTCAACACCTTATCAATAGCACGACGGCTAATTTTCAGCGTGTTGTATCAGGGGAATCCAATACAGCTTGTGTTATCATCGCCGACTCGAACAAGTGCCTTAATGTGAATAGGGATTCTACCAAAGTAACAGTCGGCGGCTGGGTGAACGGCTCATGCACGAACAATGTTACCGCCACCCTTACCAATCCTAACGCAACGGCGACAACCTATACGGTTATTCCTCCAACGGGAACAACAGTAACGCCAAGCTCCGTCACAATTGCAGGCAATGCCACTGTACAACAGACGTTTACTGTGACCTTGCTTATACCTCCGCCCCAAAATGTATGTATCCGTTTAAGTTTAGCACAGAACCAACCGCCATGCGACAGCATCTGCTTTACAACTCGCGCGTGTCCGGTTGTACCAAGTTGCTTTACGAGTGTAAATCTGAATAACCCGCCAGCAATATGTGCTGGAACAAACAGCAGTGGTCAACAACAGTATAGTATCACAATGACTGGTAACAATACCAATGGTGCTGTTACGGTGTTTCTCGCTTCGCCCGGGGGAACGGTACTTAATGCTACGGGTACTCCTTCGTTTACTGTTGCTGCAAATGGTCTATTCACAAGGATATTGACATTCACAGACACACCGGCACTGCCCAATGCCCCTGGAGTTGTAACAATATTTTATACTATTGTAACCAGTACCGGACAGACTATCTCCTGTTCCAGTAAAGTTGACTTAGGTATTTGCATCACGCCGCCGCCGACTTGTTGCCAGAACTTCGTGAAAAGATTTAGGAATGTAGATATTACACGTGTTCAAAGTCCGCCAGTTACTGGTCAGGTTACTGGAGAGATTCGTCTTACAGCAAATATTGTAGCAGGGACAGCACCGATACGCAAATTCACCGCTGCAATAGTGAACGCACAATTCCGAAATCGTTCACAGTTTGCTTTTGGTCCTTGGACTCGAACATGGGGTGATATGAATGCCATTGCTAATAGTTCAACTGGAACAATTACAGCGGGAACTGCGCCACCACAGAATGTAATGAGTACTCAGTTACCTATAACTGCAACACCAACTACAACGCCAACTTCGGGACCAATGCCTCTTGACATTGCTCCGCCGTTCACACGGGAAGCAGTATGGAACGGGCAGCAACCGCAACCATGTCAAGATTGGATGAGGAGGAATGGGAGTGGGGTGGATGATGGAGTGAATCTAACATTAAATATGCGATTTCCTTTGCCTCCGGCTACTCCTGTATGGCAGATGTATCAGCAACTATCGTTCTCAGTAAAGTTCACATTTACCGATTGCAACTGTAACACATGTGATACCACTTTGCATTTTGTAACTACGTGGAGACGTGATGCTCTCATTAATCCCGTACCATTTCCTTCATCTATTATCAGCGATGCTTCAAATAAAGGTAAGGGTGGTAATTCTT
>JAEUSO010000381.1 GCA_016788605.1 Candidatus Kapaibacterium sp.
CAAGGCGTTTCCAGAATGAATCGCTGTGGTTGAAATGCTGGGTGTGCACAAGTTCGTGGAGGATAAGGTAATCACTGACGGCGACGGGCGTTTTTATCAGTTTCCAATGAAGGGAAATCGTCCCTTTGCTTGAGCAACTGCCCCACTTCGATGTTGCGGACGAGATACGGATTTTGCTGTACGTGAAGCCATGCTGCGCTGCTAATTCCGCTACGCGAACAGTGAAGTACTTTGCCGCTTGTTGCTTGTACCATTCTTCGATAATGTATTGATTACTAAGCATGGATGGGTTGCCGGTAACCGTCGTCTCGTCGTGGTTGATGACGATGGTGTGCGAATCGCCGTCGCAGGATATAAAACGGTATTCTTTGCCGTGCAGGAGCAGCGTTCCGGGCGATACTGCAACCCGCTCGCGCACTGCGATTTTAGCAAGGGTGCGTTGAATCCACTCGTGGTGCGCCGATAGAAATTTCTCTACGTCGCTCTTGGGCATGTGCCACGGGATACTGACACGTATTGTTGCATCGGGCTTGATGGTAATACGTGCGTTCTTAACGCGCTTTCGTGTGATGATATACCTGTCGTGTTCTGATACTGCGGACATTCAGAGTGATGCTGGTTGTATGGTAATAATCGTATGCTATGGGCGCGTACCGCCTAAGGAACGGTAAAACTTTTCACCGCCGAACCGTTATCGGATAAGCCGGAGTAAAACTGCCTGCCTGTTTGCAAATCGGCGTAACGGAAATAATTGCGGGCAGTGGAATAAACCGTCATATACACTTTGCTGCCGCGCGGGAAACCGAAATTCTGCAACTGCTGTGTTGTGAATTTATCCTCGAATGTTGTGCTTCCGCTGCCCATGAACTTGGTGAAAACATAATTGTAGTTTGCCGGCAACGCCGACACGTTTGCCGATGAGCCGAGGAATATCAGCACCACGCGGTTGAAGCCGAGCGGTGTCTGCTCCGATGCCTTGCCGTAGATGCGAACAGCCGTGTCGTTGGGAGCGTAGTCCGTGACGACGGAATCAAAGAACGCAACATGGCGCGGCTTCTTCGAAATGGATTGCACACCGTAATACGCCGTACCATTACCGATGAACTGCTGTGCCACAAGTTTATTCGTACTGAAACTGTCGCGTGCGAAGTTGATGGTATAGATGCCAGCCGTCACATCATTCAACTGCCACCTGCCTGCGGTATCGGTGGTTGTTGTGTACTCCGTCCCTTCCAACGATACCGTGACTCCGTTACGGTTGAGTGCAACACCGTTTTCATCAAATGTGGTGATAAAACCGGTCAGCGAACCAGAGAGGTTCACAACATTCACCGGACCGTCCACGCGGTTGCATGACAGCGTTCCGAATGATATGACGATACATACAATACTGAGTGTCATCCCCGCAATATGTGTGAGGAAGGTGTGCCGTGTGCGGGAGGTCGCACCGACTGCTAAAGGTAAGTTCATAGCGGAGTTCCTTGATGTGTTTGAATGTCGGGTGCAAATTTATCTCGTAACTTGCTACCGAAACCAAGAACACCTAACAAATCGTACAACCCTGTGGAACAGAACGACCAAACGTTGAAGAGTATCGAAACAGACAAACATTATCCGCCGAAAGAAGAGACCGTTTTTGAATACGTTGCGCCATCCGGTACAGTGCCGCTCCGCCTTGATGTATTTCTGACAAATGCTATCAAAAACGCAACACGCAACAAAGTGCAAACAGTGATTGACGACGGCTTGGTGACGGTGAATGGTAAAGTAGGCAAGGCAAGCTATAAGGTACAGCCCAATGATGTTGTTCTCTGCCGCGTGATGAAGCGACCGCCCATCGAACTTCTGCCTGAAAATATCCCGCTCGATATTGTCTTTGAAGATGCCGATGTATTGGTTGTGAATAAACCCGCAGGAATGGTGGTGCATCCCGCCCACGGAAACCGGTATGGTACATTAGTTAATGCCGTACTCTACCATCTTGGTGCACGCGAGAGCGTCATGATTGCCGAGTCGGACGAGCTTGAGGACGGCGATACCGATGAGGGTGAAGTATTCGATTCCGATGAGATACGTCCCGGTATTGTGCATAGGATTGACAAGGATACATCAGGTATATTGGTCATCGGGAAGAACCCTGTCGCAACCGAAAAACTTTCGCGCCAGTTTGCCGAGCGCACTGCGAAGCGCGTTTATCATGCGTTAGTATGGGGAATTATGAAAGATGATTCCGCAACAATTGACACACTGATTGACCGCTCGCCCCGCGATAGGAAAATTTATGCAGTATCAAAGACAACCGGTAAGTCGGCAATCACCGATTACACAGTGCTTTCCCGTTATGATTTCCTGACGCTCGTGCAGTTATCGCTCCGCACAGGGCGCACGCACCAAATCCGCGTACATTGCTCATCCATCCACCATCCTTTACTTGGCGACATGGCGTATGGCGGCGCATCGGTGGCGTATGGCGGCGTGAAGGCGCAGCACCGTCATCTTGCCCACCGCTGTCTTGAACTCATGCCGCGTCAGGCGTTGCATGCCACAT
>JAEUSO010000382.1 GCA_016788605.1 Candidatus Kapaibacterium sp.
ATGCGTTTCCCGATAAAGTCATTCGCGGCTATGTCTATGAGATTTCTCATTCTCCGAAAAATAAAGGCATCGGCTCGCAGGATGAAGTTATCAACTTCGAGGTCAAGATTCGATTGATTGATAAAATCGACGAACTCCGTCCGGGAATGAGTTGTAATGTGGATATTGAAACCGAAACGCACTCGAACATCGTATCCGTTCCACTGCAAGCGATTACTATCCGCGCTAACGAAGAAAAGAAAAACGAGAAAGGTCCGACACTAGAAAAAGTGAATGAAAAAGTCAAGATTGAAAAACAACAACAGGTGGCGTTCATCCTTGAGAATGGCAAAGCCAAACTTGTGAAAGTGGAAACAGGAATTAGCGACAAAGGATATATCGAAGTGAAGTCGGGAATTTCTGATGGTGCGACTGTTATCTCCGGCAGCTTTAATACCGTAGCCAAAGTTCTGGGCGATGGCATGGCGGTGAAGGTGGAGTCCGAGAGTGACAAAAAGAAAAAACAGTAACGTATTTCACAAACAATCATACCCTGCATCATGATGGCGACGAACGACTTGATAGAACTGAAGCACATAGTAAAACGCTACGTCATGGGCGATGAGAATGTGTTCGCGCTGCGCGATATTACATTGAGCATCAAGCGGAACGAATACGTTGCCATTATGGGTCCGTCGGGTTCGGGCAAGTCCACATTGATGAACATTCTCGGTTGCCTTGACACTCCTACAAACGGCGAGTATTGGCTGAACGGACAGGATGTAAGCAATATGAATGATGCAGAGCTTGCTGCAGTCCGCAATAAGGATATCGGTTTCGTTTTTCAGACATTCAACCTGCTAGCACGCGCCAGCACACTAAAGAATGTTGAACTGCCGTTGGTCTATGCAGGGATAAAATCGGATGAACGCCGTCGCCGCGCAGAGGAAGCCCTTGCCGGTGTCGGGCTTGCAGACCGGATGAGTCATAAACCAAACGAGCTTTCGGGCGGACAGAGACAGCGTGTGGCAATCGCACGCGCCCTTGTTACAAACCCATCTATCATTCTTGCCGACGAACCGACCGGAAATCTCGACTCAAAGACAAGTATCGAAATCATGCGATGGTTCGAGACAATCTGGCTGAACGGCAATACGGTCATTGTTGTAACCCATGAAGATGACATTGCCCGCCATGCACGGCGCATCATACGAATCAAGGACGGCAACATCGAAAGCGACATCGTTAATCCCACACCGGTCATACTCACCGACGAACGGAACGCAGCATGATTCTCTCGGAATATATCGAGTCGTCACGAATAGCATTCGATGCGTTGGTTGCCAATAAACTGCGTGCAATCCTGACGATGCTTGGCGTTATCATTGGCATCATGGTTGTTACGATGATGGGATGGGCATTATCAAGTTTGGATGCCGCGTTCAATGCCACGATTGACATACTCGGCGCAGACATGCTCTATGTAGATAAATGGGATTGGGCGGGCGGAAGGAACTGGCGCGAAACAATGTCGCGGAAAAATATCACGCTGCAACAAGCAGAGGAATTCGGCAAACGGATGACAAACGCCGAACTCTGCATTCCGATGAGCAGTTTGTGGGGACGCACTCTGGTCTATACCGATTTGAAAGCAAGCGGATTTACGGTAACGGGAACACGTGCAACGTATGCACTGACTTCGGCAGGCGATGTGCAGGACGGTCGCTTCTTTACTGAGATTGAAGACCGCTACAGCGAGAATGTGGTGGTTGTCGGATACGGTATTAAAAAACTCTTTTTTCCGAATAGCGACGGTATTGGTCAAACACTGAAAATCAACGGTGTGCCATTTACGATTATAGGCGTGATTGCCAAACGCGGCACAGCACTGATGGACTTTGTTGATAATCAAGTGTTCATTCCGCTAAACTCATTCTTCGGAACGTATGGGACAAGCGTCCGCTCACTTTCGATAGCCGTGAAAGCCGGTTCGCCCGAAAAGCTCGACGATCTGCGCTCCGAAACTGTCGGCATGATGCGGCAGGTACGCAATATCCCGCCGGATAAAGACAACGATTTTTCCATCAACGAAACGCAGATGTTCCGCGAACAAATGGCGACCATACGTGTTGTCATTTGGTCTATCGGCTTAGGTCTTACCATCATGTCGTTCGCCGTTGGAATTATTGGTATTACGAACGTGATGTTCGTGTCAGTAACCGAGCGGACAAAGGAAATCGGAATTCGCAAAGCAATCGGCGCAAAGCGTTCGTCAATCCTCATTCAGTTTCTCATCGAGTCCACCGCGCTCTGTTTTATCGGCGCACTTGCGGCAATAGCACTCTGTCTGGGTCTTGCGTTCGTTATCTACATGCTCTTTAAAGAAGACGCTCCGTTTCTTACACCGTATATCGCGCCCGGAATATTATTCATCGCAATCATCGTGTCGTTCGTCGTGGGCATACTTGCAGGACTGCTGCCTGCAATCCGCGCGTCGCGTCTCGACCCGGTTGATGCACTCCGTTATGAATAACCACCCATGAATA
>JAEUSO010000383.1 GCA_016788605.1 Candidatus Kapaibacterium sp.
ACCGTGCTTTGTGAACATTTAACGGCTTACCTTTCAGTGGCAAAATTGCTTGGAAACGGCGGTCGCGTCCTTGCTTTGCCGAGCCGCCCGCCGAGTCACCCTCTACGATGAATATCTCGCAATCCTCAGGTGTGTTAAGGGAGCAATCTGCCAGCTTACCCGGAAGCATAGAACTTTCGAGTGCATTTTTACGGCGAACAAGTTCACGCGACTTTTTAGCAGCAATCCGCGCTTCCGCTGCAAGTGTGGCTTTTTCGATAATCCGCTTTGCAACCGATGGATTCGCATCAAGGAATTGAGATAGCGTCTCGCTTGTAATGGAACGAACTATACCTTCTGTCTCGCTGTTGCCTAATTTCGTTTTGGTCTGACCTTCAAACTGCGGCTCTGCAACTTTCACAGAAATGATTGCGGTCATGCCTTCTTTGAAGTCGTCGCCAGTCAGTTGAATTTTGTCAAGTTTATTCGATGATGCGTAGCTATTGAGAGTGCGGGTGATAGAAGAACGGAAACCGGATACGTGTGTGCCGCCTTCAATCGTGTTGATGTTATTAACATAAGAACTTATGCGGTCGCTATACGTGTCGTTGTATTCGAAGCAGATATCGACAACTGTTTCTGTGCCGCTCTCGCCGGTTGCCTTACCCGTGATGAAAATAGGTTTTATAAGTGCTGTTACCGCGCTGTCAATATACCGGACGAAATCCACCAGCCCGCCGCGGTAGGCAAATGTTTCCTTATTTCCATCGCGTTCATCATAGAGTTCAATGGTAATATCGGGATTAAGGAACGCAAGCTCGCGCAAACGTTCACACACGCGCTCGAATTTAAAATTGACTGTCGAGAAAATCGTGGCATCTGGATAGAAGCGAACGTTCGTTCCTGTCTTTGACGATTTACCCGCTTCATACACCGCTCCTTTGGGGATACCTTCCGAATAATCCTGACGATAGATTTTTCCTTCACGCTCTACCGTTACTTCGCAGAGTGACGATAGTGCATTCACGCACGACACTCCCACACCGTGTAATCCGCCTGAAACCTTGTATGTATTCTTATCGAATTTACCACCTGCATGAAGCGTACACATAACAACCTCAAGCGTGGAAACTTTCTTGACCGGGTGCGGTCCGGTTGGGATACCACGTCCATCATCTTGAACAGAGCATGAACCGTCGGCATGGAGAGTGACGAGGATATTCTTACAGAATCCTGCTAATGCCTCATCAATCGAGTTATCAACGACTTCTTGAATGAGATGGTGCAGACCGCGTTCGCCTGTGTCGCCAATGTACATCGCAGGGCGTTTACGAACTGCTTCCAACCCTTCAAGAACTTTAATGCTGTCTTCGGTATATCCGTTTTTTACTTCTTCGTTTGTTGACATACTGTCGTAGTAGAGTTAAGTAGATAACGTAGGGAATGTGGAAAAAGAAATACCGGGTATTCAAAATTGTGAACGCCGTTTGTGCTACAATTACGATGAACATCTTTGCTGAAAACGCTATCAGCGTATTACTGAAATACGGTCGCTTCAGGTACTCTTTTTCCGATGCAAAAATACGCATCAAACCCGCACCAGAAGTGGATTTCTTGTGCTGAAAACGGGGATTATTGATGAGTACGCCGAACTATTCTTCCAAGTAGGTGTAGCCGTACAACCCAGAGCGGTAGATTGCCAAAAACTCCTTCGCTTCGGGAACGGAAATCACCTTGTCTTTGACCGACTGTGAAACCCACGCTTCCATCGTTCGGACAAGTTTCTTTCCGCTGAACTGCACGTAGTCAAGAACGTCTTCTACGGTCTCGCCTTCGATGATTTTATCAATCGAATATGAGCCGTCGTTATTACAAATAATGTGTACGGCGTTTGTATCACCAAAGAGGTTGTGCAAGTCGCCGAGAATTTCCTGATACGCACCCACAAGAAACACACCCAAGTAATAGGATTCTTTTCCTGTGAACTCATGCACTGCGAGGAATTGTGATGAGTCACGCTCGCCGATGAAGTGATCAATTTTCCCGTCGCTGTCGCACGTGATGTCTTGCAATGTGGCAACACGCGAGGGTTTTGTATCAAGGCGGTGGATGGGAAGGATAGGGAAGAGTTGGTCAATCGCCCACGAATCGGGCAGTGATTGGAACAGCGAGAAATTACAGAAATACTTGTCGGCAAGCAGCTTAGAAAGCGAACGGAGTTCTTCGGGTTGGTGCTTCATATCCATACCGATTTTATGAACTTCTTTTGCTATAGACCAATATAACCGCTCCGCTTTGGCGCGTGTTTGCAAATCAATAATGCCAAGAGAGAACATGTTCAGGATTTGCTCGCGTGCATGTTGCGCATCGTGCCATTGCTCAAGTACATTTCGCACGGTAATCTTATTCATCAAGTCAAATAACTCCTTGATGAGTTCATGATCGTTCTCATTCACTACATTCCGGTCTGCGTCCCATGAGGGTACGGATGCTGATTCAAGCACGTTGAAGATGAGAACAGAATGATGTGCGGTGAG
>JAEUSO010000384.1 GCA_016788605.1 Candidatus Kapaibacterium sp.
ATGGGTCCGGGAATGGGAATTGGTGATGTGCAAAGCCGCGACGATGCCTATAATGCACTTGACGGACTTGCTGATTTCCTGATGATGGCAGAGCCGCACAGCCCTGTACCATATCTGCTGAAGCGGGCGGTGAAGTGGGGCAGGATGAATGGTCAGGATATGTTCCGCGAACTCTACAATAACGCCGCGGACTTAAACACACTTTACCGATTGCTTGATATCGGCGAGTATGATAGCAGCTCACCATACTCCGCGCCTGCACAATCATATTCCGCGCCTGTACAATCTCATCCTGCACCTCAGCAGCAAGCACCAGCATCACAGCCGGATGCAGCAAACGATCCGTATGCAGGTTGGTAGTGTTATCACAGAAAAACGAAAAAAGTCCGGCACTAAAACCGGACTTTTTTTTTGTTGTGAATATTTTTTCGCTGGAATGCCTGGTGTACTGTCAGCACATTATATGGAGGGCATCACAACAACAATGCGTGCTTCTGTGTAGAGTTCACAACAGGCATATACTGTTGACTCTTTACTAATTGCGAAGTATGTATTATCGTCGGTGCATCTGATGTATCCTGTTCAATGACATTAACACCTTGACCTGTTGAAAATTTTTGTAGCAGTGAATGCAATGTGCGTGATGCTAGAAGCAATTTTGTTGTATCGTTACTGATACCATGTGTGGATTGTGTTGCAAGTTGCGAAGCATCACTGATTGATGTGATACTGCGGGCGACTTCGGAGCTAGCAACTTCTTGTTGCTTACTGATTTCATTGATATTATTTACTAACGCAAAAACCTGTTCGGTTTGGCTCAAAATCTGGTCAATCGCAGCAGATGCATCTTCTGACGACGTGCGACCACGATCAACTTCTGTTACAGTCGTGTTAATTGCTTCTACTGCATTATGAGTTTCCATACGGATACCCTTAACAACATCCGCAACTTCTTGTGTTTCCCGCTGTGTCCGTTCCGCAAGTTTTCGAACTTCGTCGGCTACTACAGCAAAGCCGCGACCTTGCTCACCTGCACGCGCTGCTTCAATGGCGGCATTCAAGGCAAGAAGATTTGTTTGTGCTGCGATTTCACGAATCACAACAAGTATATCCTCAATCTTCGTGCTTTTAAGCTCTAGCTCATGTATAATAGTTGAGATGCCCGTTATGCTGTCAACCATATTCTTTAGCGATGTAATTGATTCGCGTACAATAGCCCCGCTATTCTTAGCCGAGTCGGAGCATTCGCGGGCGATGTTTGTAGCATACATCGTGTTCGTGCTGCTTTCACTAAGATTCGACGTCATTTCTTCAGCCGCGCTTGCAACACCTGATATTAGGGCACTTTGCTCTTCCATACTTTGTGCAATCTGAATGGTTGCAGCATTGATGGACGACCCGATGTCATTGGTAAGTGTTGAAACATACGCCGCCTCTGCAATCAATGCCGTTAATTGGTCCATGCAGATGTTGAAGTCGGTAAAGAGCTGATGCAGGATATTCGATTCATGAGTATCAACATGCGAGCGTATATCGCCTGCCGCCAATTGTTCGAGCCGTTGTCGCATTATAGCCAGCCCGTCTTGCAGTTCAACCGATGTTGTGTGCATTCGCAGCAATTCCTTCTGGTTCTTGATACAGAAGTATATCAATATACCGTCCTCAAATAATACCCATGAAGCATGCTCAATAACTCTCCATATCTGGATATACTCCGTACCAAAAACTGACATTGGATAAACAATACCGCGAAAGAGGTGTTCGGTTGCAACAACGACTGTTGCCGTTGCAATCACTTTCCAATCACTATACATCATTGCAAGGAAAGCCAAAGAAACAAACACATGAAAATGTGTTTCAATCCTTCCACCTGTAAGATGGATGAGCAGTGCACCCATGAGCATTTGTGCCGCTGCAATGACGTGGCGTGTAAGTAGAGCCGGGCGATGCCTCCACGTCAAGTACACTGGCAATGAGATAACAGCAGCACCATAAAGTATCGCTGTGAGTACATGATTATGAACTGCATACGATGTCCCTGCCCATGTGAGCGGTGAGATAATTATTGCTATGAGAATACCGATAGTGTACTGTGCTATAAGCAGCCATGACATTATCGTATTCCCGAATTCTTGGATTGCTGAAATGTGAGGATTTGTGTTGGAAACTGACATTGTAATAGATTATGTGATGTGGTGAATATGAGCGACTTGGTTATTGTATTTTGCAACCAAAAGATGATGTTCGTACAGTTCGTGTTTGTTTATCACCATTGAGTGTTTCTTCTATGACTTCAATTCCTTTAGTACGTCCGCGATGCCCGCGTTCCGGTGTCACACCACCTGAAAAAATTTCTTTACCATTGGGGTTCATAAAAATGCAAAATCCCGATACAGATGCTCCGACGGAATCCGAAGAGCGACCGTTTGTATCATAGATGATGGATGATGCGCGGATGTTCCGTATTGAACGTACACACTGCTCACTATTCCATGAACTAGGTGGATTTTCC
>JAEUSO010000385.1 GCA_016788605.1 Candidatus Kapaibacterium sp.
TTGTTCCAACCGACAAGTCCAGACCAACACGCGATGATAGTTTGATATACGTACCGATACCAAGCGGAACATAGAATGCGCCTGTTCCGGTTGAGTCAGAGATTTTTTCGGTTGCAATAGCATTACCGCCCTGACGCTGTTCGCTTTCCAACACCGAACGCCATGTGTTGCCACCGTGACGTGACGTAAGTGTTTGTCCGGTATAAGAATACATTGCATAGCCGAGACCTGCAAAGAGATACGGTTTTACACCGCCGGACTGAAACGGCGAGAGTTTTACACGTACATCAATAGGAATTGCGTTGGTAGTATAGTCACCGAACTTTACTGTGTCGCTGCTGCTGGCAAAGCGCGCATAGCCACCGCCAAGTTCTACAGCAACACCTTTGCTAAAGGCATAGAGGAATGCTGCACGGAACTGACCTGTAATTGTGGCGTTGTTTCCGGTTGCTTCATTCACGCCGAGCGCAAGTCCACCGCCGATAGTTAATGCACCGGAGCGGGCATTCTGCGACCAAAGATTGGTACCGAATACCGCCAATGCGATACATGCTGTTAATGTTAGACGCACAATGCATCCTTTCTTAGTAGTAAAACAAATATTGATAGTTATATCGTAACAGGAATTTTAAATGAGCAGTGGAGATTAAAAAAACCGTAATGGTACAAAAGATTACCCCGATACAATCTGATGTGGAGCATTATGTACCCGTGTATGACAGTTCACACATACATCATCCGTGATTCTGCAAAACTACCCCCTTCTCCATGAACAGGCAATGAACCTAATGTGTCTTGCAAATGACTTTTATACCCAATGCAATATAGCATATTTCTTTTTACGGTTCGGTTATGAATTCGTGCGTAGAATTACGGTTTTTTGAGTGCGTTCGGGTTGTGGATTTGCACCCTGTACACAGTGGGAGAACCTGTGGAATTGCTCTCAATCGTGAACTCGACAGCCATGACGCTGTCGGTTACTGTGGATGTATTGATTGAAATATGAAGTGGGGTTATATCCAATGGTATAGTCGGATTTTTTGCCACTTTCGCCGTCGCGCATCCGCAAGAAGGAGTAATTTTTGAGATGACTAATGGCTCTCCCCCACGGTTGAGCACTTTCGCCGTCGCAGTCAGAAATCCCGTTGAGTCCACATGCAGGAGCATAGTTTTGGGGAGTATGTCAATTTGGGGCGGATGGGGTGCAGCCGTCCGCTCACCTTGCGGGAGCAATACGGCAAAAGGTATCACAACAAAGGGAATAAGAATATGAAGCAGTTTGATATGCATAGTTGTTTGGAGGTAGTTCTTCGGGCAAAGGTAACGAAGGAAACAGTGAATACAATGCTGTTTGGAACTCTCGCACCATATACGTCTATATATCCCTCAATTTGCCAACGGGCGACTGCGACACACCGCACACGCAATGCGCTGACAGCATGAAAAAGATTCACAACAACGCAGATGGAGTTTGACGAATCGTTCATGCAATCAACGAAGCCGTCTATATTTGTAAAAATCATTGACACCTACATACCATATAACTACTATGCAATCACGATATAAGAGTTACCGCTACATTGAAAATCTGAAAGACATCATCGGTGAGGAAGTCACCCTGAACGGCTGGGTTCATAACATTACCGGCAAAGGGAAACTGCAATTCATCCAACTGCGCGACGGAACCGGTGTGGTACAATGCGTTCTGTTTAAGGGAAATGTGAGCGAAGAACTCTTCGAATCAGCGAAACAGCTTACGCAAGAATCATCTGTCAGCATAACAGGAAAAGTAAAAGCGGAAGAACGCAGCCCGATTGGCGTTGAGATTGATGTGACGGACATCCGCATTTGGCAAATCCCCGCCGAACAATATCCTATCACTCCCAAAGAGCACGGTATCGAGTTTTTGATGGAACACCGCCACCTGTGGCTTCGCTCCACACGCCAACATGCAATCATGCGGATTCGCTCGGCGGTGGTGAAGGCAATCCGCGACTTCTTCGACGGCAACGGTTTCCGGCTCATGGACTCACCTATCCTGACTCCCAACGCCTGTGAGGGAACATCAACACTCTTCGAGACGGAATACTTCGACTTAGGCAAGGCATATCTCTCGCAATCGGGACAGCTCTATGCCGAGGCAACTGCAATGGCACTTGGCAAAGTTTATACATTCGGTCCCACGTTCCGTGCCGAAAAATCCAAAACGAAACGCCACCTTACCGAGTTCTGGATGGTTGAGCCGGAAATGGCATACTTCGACCTGAACGACGACATGGACTTGGCGGAAGACCTCGTGGAATATATTGTACAGTTTGTTCTCCGTACCTGCCCGCAGGAGCTTGCAGCAATGGGGCGCGATGTTCGGGGCGCCGCAGGCCACGGTGCAGCTGAGCTTCAGCGCCTACGTGGTGGCCTTCGGCGCGGCGCAGCTGCTGGGCGGGCCCTGGTCCGACCGCTGGGGGCGCAAGCCGGTGCTGCTGGGCGGGCTG
>JAEUSO010000386.1 GCA_016788605.1 Candidatus Kapaibacterium sp.
TTGCCTTGTTGCAGATAAAACTTCAGCAAGTCCATATACATGCCGTCGCCGAATACCCCATAGTTGAACGCCTTGAGATAATCACGGACTGCTGTTTCAAACTCATCCGGTGTTTTTGCTTGCATACAGCTTACACGCATAAGTTCTTCAGCTAAATCTGTTTTCGGATATTTTATCGCAAACTTTTTCTCAACATCAGAAGCATCAGCGGGCAAGCCGATACTTTGCAACGCACGTGCAGCGGCGCGGACTTCGTTTTCTTTTTCAGCGTTGTACCCGCCTTTAATGAGTGCTTCAACACGAGTAGTGAACTCAGTTTTACTAATCTCCTTGGTTTCATAGAGAACACTTGCCAACGTGATTCTGGCTTGGAAATTATCGGGATTTTGGTCTAACTCACTTCGTAGTGATTTTAGTGCCAAGGGAAAACTGACAGGTCGTTTAATATTTATAATAGGGCTGCCTAAATGGGATAACGCCTGACGCAAGTACGTATTATTCAGCGGTTTCTTGCCATCATAGAACAGTATCTCCCACATATTGTCACCGTTCCAGTCCGTTTGTTTGCCGTTGGTTACTTTGACTAATGCAAAAACGGCATCAGACGGGGTATCTTTCACCTCGGCTGTGTATGTCTTTCCGCTTTTCTTTAACTGATACGACAGTGCGACAGGATACATCTGTGTGGCATTATAGAAGTATACCACCGTAAACAACGGTTTATCAGTGACGGAGAACAATTCGCCGGATCTGTATTCAATCTCAAGTGTGCTGCCAACGCCCGGTTTTGCGGGTGAAATCTCAAGTGTGCCGCCTATTCCAGCCATGAGCAACACAGGACTGAACAATAGAATAAATATACTCTTGATATGTAGAGGTATGTTCATACAAAGGTGATGATATATTATTTGTGATTCGTTCGTTACGTAGTCGTTTGATACGCAGTTATATTGCCCGGTAAAGAGTTACCTGCGGGCAAACACGCTGTCGAGTGCTTTCTTAGCTGCCATCTGTTCGGCATCTTTTTTGGTCTTGCCTTCACCAATACCGACGCAATCATTCATAACATATGCACCGACTGTGAATGTCTTATCGTGGTCGGGTCCGATCTCATTGACAACAACATAATGCGGGGATGGTTTGCCATACGACTGCACGTATTCAAGAAGTGTGCTTTTGAAGTTAGTGTCGCGCATCAAACTTTCATTCATCATAATCGGCAACAGAACTTCTTCGATGAATTGGCGCGTGGCATCCAAACCTGAATCTAAATAAATTGCAGCAATTATCGCCTCAAGGCAATCGGCAAGAATGGAATCATTGCCTTTATCAAACATTTGTTTGGCACTAAAACTTATTAGCATCATTTCATCGAGTTTGAGATGACGTGCACAAATGGCAAGTGACTTTTTATTTACGAGCCATGAGCGCATTTTCGTTAGTTCGCCTTCTTGAACCTGCCTGTGTTGATCGAAAAGATATTCTGCTACGATCATTCCAAGAATAGAATCACCTAAGAACTCAAGACGCTCATTCGAGCGACGTTCGGAACTGATTTTAACTTGAAGATACGAGCGGTGGGTTAACGCTTGTTGGAAGTATGACGGCGTTTGGATGGTAATGTGCAGAAGCGACTCAAGTTTGGTAACTACATCCTGAGTCATTTCTTCGGAATGTTGAAACATATCGTCGCGGTCTTTAACGCGAAGCGAGCGTTTCTTAAAGGCAAAATTCGTAATGCCTGAATAAAGATTGCGGACGATACCTGCAATCAGATTTTCTTGTTTATCTGCTGTTGCCATTGCTTTGTTGTGGTAAGCATCTACGCTTATGCTACATTTTGCAGTACGTGCGTATATGCTTACTGTTAGGATGGGATCGGAGTGTCCCTGAAAAGAAAAAAGGCGTAGTATATGATTCATACGCTACGCCGATAATTGTGATTATGCTGATGCCTTGCTTTCAATGTATGAGATTGCGTCCCCCACCGTGCCGATTTTCTCTGCATCAGTGTCCTCAATCGTCAGATTAAATGCTCGCTCAAATTCCATGATCAATTCAACGATGTCGAGCGAGTCCGCGCCTAAATCGTTTTGAAATGATGCTGTCGGTGTGATTTGCGATTCCTCGACACCCAGCTTATTCATGATGATTTCTTTTACTTTGTCAGCTACTGCCATTGTGCTAACCTCGATGATGTTAAGTGAAACAATATGTTGTTTTATTCGGTTGGTGAAACGACTACATAGTCATTCCACCGTCAATTACGATTGTCTGCCCCGTGATGTACGAAGCGTCGTCTGATATCAGGAATGATACCGTGCCTGCTATGTCTGCACCCGACCCGGCGCGTTTCAGCGGGACGAGTTCTGCAAATGCTGCGCGTTGAGCGTCGGTCAATCTTGCGGTCATGTCCGTTTCGATATATCCGGGTGCTATGCAATTTACTAAAATGTTACGAGAAGCGAGTTCTT
>JAEUSO010000387.1 GCA_016788605.1 Candidatus Kapaibacterium sp.
GGAGGAGAAATAATGTATAATGGTGACGATTACATTCTGACTCTGAAAACTCCAGAACAAGTTAAAGCAATAGCAACAGAGGTTGTCAAAATTGATAAAGACAATTTCAAGAATGGTTATTATAACATTGATGAGGTTGACTATGATATTCCGTTGACTGAAGATGATTTTGAATTTACTTGGGGGTGGTTTGACCTGTCCAAAGAATTTTGGAAACTTGCTTCGGAGGAAAACCGCTTTGTATTATTTACGGTTGACCAATAATGCAGTTTAAATTGAAACACAGAAAAGTATGGAAACCACTGACCGCAATAAGCATTGGGAGAATATCTACCGGACAAAGGAAGTCCATGAATGCAGTTGGTATCAACCCACACCAACCACATCACTGTACTTTTTCAAACATCTCAACATACCGGTAACTGCCAGTGTGATTGACGTTGGCGGCGGTGATGGTTTTCTCGTTGACCATTTGCTTGACGTAGGGTATAGGGATATTACCGTCCTTGATATATCTGCATCTGCGATTGAACGTGCGAAAACACGTCTTGCCGAGCGTGCGGCATTAGTGAAATGGATAGTTGCCGATGCAGCATTATTCATACCGGATACGACATACGATGTCTGGCACGATCGTGCGGCGTTTCACTTTCTTACAAGCGGCATTGATATATCACACTATGTTGAAACTGTAGGGCGGCATATCAACCCCGCAGGTGTGTTGATACTCGGCACGTTCTCGGAACAAGGACCGAAGAAATGCAGCGGCATTGACATCAAACAGTATTCGGAATCAACAATGACCAACCTGCTGAATGATTCATTTGAAAAAATAGAGTGTATGACCATTGACCACGCAACCCCGTTTGGCACGACGCAAAACTTTCTGTTTTGCAGTTTTAGAAAACGGGATGTTGTGACCTAACATACACTGTACCACTTCATGCTACTCTCTATTGCAAAACGACAAAGGAAAAACATCCTCATTCCTACTTCCTGCACTTCTACCTCTTCACAACCATGCGCCGGATGCCGCCCGACTGCAATAGATACACACCCGAAGGCAGCGGTGACATATCAACCGAAATGCTCTCGGTACTAACCGGTGGAAGCCGAAGCACACACACACCAAGCATATCATAGAAACTAAGTGCGGAACTCCTTAGCCCGCGCAGATGGATCATGCCGTCTGTGGGATTCGGAAAGACAACGAGTGAATCCTCAGCCGACCCGACCGACACATCAAGCGTTATCGCCTTTCGTATCGTTATGTTCCTTTTGTCGCTCCAACCGCCCCACCCCGATATGTTCCGTGCCTGCACACGCCAGCGGTATTCCCTGCCACGTTCTAAGCCACGCATTGTGATGAGCGTATCGGCAACAGTCGAATCCAGCGCGACGACGGTATCGCCCGTCCGCAGTTCAAAGCGGTAGAACTCAACACCGGGCTGGCTTCTCTGCCAGACAAAGGTAACGGTGTCGGTTTGAAGGGTATCATTATTCGCGGGCAACACCGCAACGGTTCGTTCGGGATACGGAACACTGCGGAACAGCCACTCCGCACTCCATCCGCCCCACCCCGATATGTTCCGTGCCTGCACACGCCATCGGAATCCGGTGGCAGGGGGAATCGTCAGCACGAGTATTGTATCTCGAACAAGTGTATCGGCACGCTTCACTCCCGATTCATCCATCATCACAACGCGGTATTCACTAATACCGGGCGACCTGTTTTTTGCCCATTGCAGCAGTACTGTATTTGTGCGGAGTTGTGCGTTACTGTCGGGAGCTATCAGCCGCACACTCTGCGGCAATGGCACCGAGAAGAATGTCCGCTCATCGCTCCAATCACCCCAGCCGCTTCCGTTCTTCGCACGCACCCGCCAGAGGAACTCCGATGCCGGAGCTATATCGGCAAGCAACAGTGTGGTTTCCGTAAGCGACGTATCGTTCAGCACTGTTTCGCCGCGACGTGTGCGAAGGTCGAGGTGGTAGTGCGTGACGGAGGGCGTACTTGGCTGCCATTCCAAGCGGACGCTGTTCGCCGGGAGTTGTTCGCCTGTGCCGGGAAGCACGAGAACAGTTTTTGCAGGACGCTGCTGCTGCTGCGGCGAGAACAGTGTTTGCCAATTATTGGCATAGGCATACCTGTTTCGATTTTGAACAGTCGCATCCCAATTCACCGACCATGTCATCATACCCCGAAGCGTGGGATACCCGCCCGATTGAACAAGCGTATATTGCCCCGGACGCGCACCCTTGCCAAGCAGGTAGCGGAGTGCCGCACCAACGGTTGCAGAATCGGTAAAACCGCCGCCCGCCGCACCGGTTGCCGCCGGAAGTCCAACGGCTATTTTCGATGCGGGCAGTCCGGCAAACACACCGCCGTTTGTTGTAAATCCCTGTATCACCGCTTCGGTCATTGCTACGATAAAATCCGCCGTCCCTTGCGTGTACACGTTGCGGTCA
>JAEUSO010000388.1 GCA_016788605.1 Candidatus Kapaibacterium sp.
TTGAAACTGATGTCCGAACTGTTACCTCGGTCTTGATGGATTTCCACTGCAAGCACATTCCGCCCGACCACCAAACTCGTCGAAGGAATTGTGATGGAGTTCCACGCCGATTCATTTGTTCCATCAACAGTCACATTTGCAAACGTGTTGAAAGTAATTGCTCCCGCCGGCATGTTTGTTCTGGCGACTTCCGTACCATTCAGGTACACAACTGCGCCGTCGTCGCGAACCAATCCGATGATAAGCGAATCTATATTCGCACGTGAAGCAACATTGAACTCGTGCCGGAAATATGTAGTTGGATATTTGTTATTCGCATCAGGACCGAACCCGACAACAGTGGATTCATCGCCATCGCCGTAGCCGAGTTGCGCTGATCCGAACGCCCATGACGAGTCATTGAATGTTGTATCGCGCCACGCTGTACCCAAATCCTGACCACGGTCGTTGTACCGCCACACCGCATTTCGCGGAATAGGAAACGTACCCACGGGTGCGATTGCCGGAGCGAGTGAATAAAATTCAACAACAAGGCGCGGTGATTCAACATCCTTCGGGTTTGCACCGTCCCATGATTCGGCAACCCGCCGTCCCGATGTGGATGCTTGCTGGCTGATACGCAGTGCAAGTGAATTGCCGATAGACCATCCCGAACGGTTAATCAATTCTTGAATGACATTTGCAATGTTTGGTGTTCGTTGATTCACCCCTTGTTCTTGTAATGTACTCCACGACGGTGGTATCCATTGCACTGATGCTGTCGTTACGGGTCTGCTCGAAATATTACCAACTGTTGAAGAAAACGTTGCAGGATTGTCTTGTGCAATCCCCGATACACTCAACGTGGGAGTTTGAGTATTCCATTGTGTTTCGTCTGTTGTGAATTGAATGTAGGCATTCGTGATAACCGCACCGGCAGGTATGGTAATACCTGTGAACCGCATCCCCACAAGCTGCTGAAATACAGGTGTGCCGTCTTCAGTAAGTTCAATATCGCTGCTTGTCAAATCCATTGCGCCGGTCGTGATATTTTCCTCAGCATCATCACTACTTGCTATCACGCGGGATACAAACTGTGTGGGAACAATGTACTCGATAACAACAGTAGGAGCTTGAATAGCAGCATGACCACTCGAACCGCTTGTCGCGCCTTCGAATGATTCAGCCACACGTTTACCCGATCCGGTAATCACAATTGCAAGCGAATTTCCCGATTTCCATCCGGCACGGTTGATAATTTCTTGAATAATCTCACGTAGATTCGATGTCCGCTGTTCCGGACCGCGTGCTTGAAGCACTGTCCATGATGCAGGCGCCCAAAGTGCCGAGGCAGTTGTCGTCGGTCGTGAGCTAATCGCAAACGGTACGTTAGGATACGTCGCTGCACTATCGTTAGCTTCACCGCGAATAGTAAGTGTTGTTGCTTCGGAGTTTAACTCATCAGTTGTGAATTGAACGTAGGCATTAAGGATAACCGCACCACGGGGAATGGTAACATTACCGAAGCGCAGCCCCACGGTTTGCAATGACGATTCTTGGACAATCTCTAAGTCGGAACTGGTGGCATCAACTGCACCGATGGTAGTACCGGCAACGTATTCCTCCAAGTCGTCCATAGCTTGGTTCACCGTTGCTGTAAAAGTGGTTTGTGCGGATGATAGGATTGGTATCATGACGCAGAGAACGAAGAGCGACAAACGCAGTATAAAGTGTTGCATAATGTGATGACAGTATGAGTGATTCTATGACTACTGCGAAGCTATGCAACCACTAACACCTCAATTATGCAGTACTGTTATGTTCGTATTACCATTGTGTTACGCAACTGTAATTGAAAACTGATGTACATTTATAGTTCAACCACCACTCCGAGCACACCGCTAAGTATTCCGCTTGACGACCACTCTTGATTTTGTGTGTTAAGGAACAACGTCCCTTCCACTCCGCCGCTTGCATGTACCGACTCCGTGATAGAATATAAAACGCCGGTGTTCAGCCGCCCCATCGGATGCACACCAAAAACACCGAGTGTTACTCGTGCTGTCGGCTTCACGATATTATCCTTTGTACCAAAGCGCTTCTCGTACATTGCACCGTACCATACGTTATGGGATGTCGCTGTAAAATTTACCACCGAATCTTTTGCATTCCTGTTGAATGGTGCGTTACCCGGATCTGTGACTTCACTCGTATTACTCTTTGCTCCCGGAATTACTGTGACAGTATTCAGTGCAAAATTTTGAGATCCCAACGTCACACCAACCCAATCGCTCTCGCTTACCCTGTACATTCCGGCTACAGACATTGTTGGCTGTCCCGCCGACGAGGGTTGTACCACATTTTGAATCCCCCGCGCTTCGACTGCATACGACCGGGTGGTAATAACCGGGCTATCTTCCTGTTGCATGTTTTGTGTTACAAGGATATTCTGCGG
>JAEUSO010000389.1 GCA_016788605.1 Candidatus Kapaibacterium sp.
GCATGGTGTGGCATTGAAGGAAATTCGTGCCGATGAAAAGCATCCGATGAACCATACCGAAACTCCCACCGACGGACTCTATACATTTGATACAAACCGTTTGTTGTGTGTCTCCGTTGCCGACTGTTGCGGTGTAGTATTGTGGAATGATGATGTGATGTGTGCAGTGCATTCCGGTTGGAAAGGCACACAGCAAAATATTGTCTCGGCGATGATTGATGTCGTGGAATCACGGGGTATTTCGCCGAGGATGCTCAACGTGTGGCTCTCACCATGTGCTACCAAACGCTCTTATATCGTTCGATCGGATGTGGCAAACTATTTTCCAAACCATGTTCAACAAGTGGGCGATGATCAGTTCCTGTTTGATAATCATGGTGCGATACGTGAACAAGTGCTTGAGCGTGGTGTGGACTCCGCTTCTATCACCGTGTGCGATGAGTGTACGATGGAATCGTATGAGTATCATTCTCACAGAAGAGACCGCGATAATGCAGGTAGGATGGCGGTGTTCATTGGTCGCTCGGACGGTCGGTAGCCGGAACTAACGTAGCGTAGAGTTCAAATCCGGAATGTGGTTTCCTGCCAATCGGCAATGTAACATACCCGCCCGAAGACCAGAGTTGCAACTGGTCGCTGTAATGTGCGTCGAGCGGTTGTCCCGACGAGCCGCCCGGCACAACTGAATACACAACACTGTCGCGCATATTGCACACAAACCTCATGGATGCGCCAACTTTTATGTCATACGGGGTATTAATTTGCCACAGCGTATTATTCAACGTCGTTGCATCGCCACCTAGTGTATTTACTTCTTTATTCACAACAGAAGAAAGCTGCGTGCCGCGACCAAGCGGGTGTTGCAAACGGAGCGGATGCATATCGGCATACCGCCATTGACTCATCTCCTCGCCGTAGAGCGACTCAAGGTGTTGTTGCGCTTCTTTGAGCGATAAAATGATGACAGTTTTATACTTCTGTTTTGATTGCGAACCCCAATCACTGAACCACGACGCACTGCTGTCTTGCAAAATCTCGTGCAGTTTGCGTAATGGTAACGAGCCGACAAACGCGTATTTGTGATACAGTTCGGGATTGATGCGTGCTGTGAATGTGTTTGCCATCAATCTGTCAAGAAAGACCGTGTAGATGGCAGCAGCATTACCGTTGCCTGCCATCACATTATCCCAGTTTGCAAGCGTGCGGATACATTGATTTTGCGATGGAGTAAAGTTTGTAGAGTCATAGCGCAATACAGGGAGAACTGTTTGCAACAACGTGCGCGAATAGGGTGAAGTTAAATCCAACTGCATGAACTGCGCTTCACGAGAGGAATACTCCTGATATTCACTCAGTAATTCCATGATGCGCTCGCTACGTGACGGCGGTTCCCATAATGACGAAACATGAAAATCCATTCCACGCATAGTCAGGTTATTTGCACTGAACACATACCCCCGCTGCGGATTGTAAATACGCGGCAGTGCATCACTCCTGCGAACGCCTTGCCACGCAAACTTTGCCTCCCATCCCGGATGGGGAAGATTAGGGTTTCCCTCACCGCGAATCGGTGTGAAACCGCTTGGTGCTATACCCATGTTGCCACGCTCATCAGCATACGTGAAGTTGAGTGCGGGTGTGTTCCACGTCAGAGTTGCATTGGTGAATTCAGTCCACGATGAAGCGCGCATGATTCGCAGTGATGCAAGGATTTCATCGCTTGATTCGCGGGCGGTCCACGAGTAACTCAACGCATATTTCGATGCAATGCTCGACCGTCCGGCGGGATACTCGAAAATTTTATCCTGTTCCTTGGTGATATGCGCGTCGCTGATGATACCGCTCCGGTTTGTAGAGCGGTAGTCAAAGATGTAGGGTTCGTTCTCTTTCCCCTTGATAATAATCGTATCGCGTATGTACCGGAACTTCGTTCTGATGCCTTCCGTGTTGCGATAGAACGCCGGATTCTTTGCATCAACATCCTCGAAGAAATAATCGAAGTCGTCGAGCATCATATTGGTAATGCCCCATGCGATGTTGTCGTTCCGACCACTGATGACAACCGGAATACCGGGTAGCGTAACGCCTACCACATTGAACTGTGGACATGAGAGATGCGCCTGATACCAACGCGGCGGCAAACCGAGCGAAAGGTGCGGATCATTTGCAAACACAAGTTCTTTCGAGTTCGGCGAGGTACGCATAACCCAACAGTTGCTGCCGGATTGCATGCCCTTCATGCCGATTATCGAACGCACATGTTCCATCATTGCCGACATCGCCGCCACCGCACCTCGTGATGATTGCTTGTTGAGGTATGCACCGTTCAGACGCGAAGTGGAATCGCGTTGAGTTGTGTCGCGCCGCATATCCGCAGTATCGCGCCGCTGCAATGTATGCGTGTAGGTTATCGG
>JAEUSO010000038.1 GCA_016788605.1 Candidatus Kapaibacterium sp.
TAGACCGTGGGTATAATAAATTGCCGGTTGCAATACTCATCGGACCTAATACAAGGAGTTCCGGCTCTATTCTGGCAATTTCATTCAAAGGCAGGGCTAAGACCGTATTTATCGGTGAACATACTGCGAGTGGTTATACCACAAGTAACTACTATTTTCCATTAAGTACTTCGTTATTTCTCAATCTATCTACCACACACAGTATTGACAGGAACAATACGGTCTATAAAGTTACCGTAGAACCCGATGTTATTATTAGAGGTGAGGATGACTTCAATGCTGTTACACAGGATAATAAAGTAAAAGCGGCACTCCAATGGTTAAAGAAAAACAGCCACTAACATCAGTATAGTGATAACAGTGTATGAATGAGGGCATTGGCAAACGAATGAAATGCGTACATTGACTCGATGTATGGAAGAATGTCTTGCCAATGTTACCAGCTACTTCTTCACAAAGTTCACTAAGCTGCGTTCATAATACTCTGTGCTGTTTGAATTGTAACTTGTTATGTGCACTCGTTCCTTTATGATTCCAATAGTGCTGTTAATCCAAACTGTATGTTCAATTATCATAGAAACTTCTTTCTTACCATTCCATGTAAAAACAGCAGAATCAGGTTCTAGAATTTTCAAAAACATAGAATTAGAGGACATTGATTTCTTCGTCTTTACCCGCTGACTGCCATAAACTGCGTCCTCATTCCCAAATGCAGAATATGAATTACTCACTTTACGTTCTATAATAGTATAAACAACATTGCCATTTGAATTGAATAAAGGAATAGAGTCATTTTTGATAAATGTGTTATCTGCAAGGATTCTCTTGTCCCGTACACAGTCGTTAATGAGTTTGTAATTGGGTATGGAACTGCATGCCTTGCAGAATATCTCTCTTGAGAATTGATCATACACCTTGAATTGTGTTGGCGAGATTGACCAATCAATGCTGTCTTTATGAACACTATCTTGGGAATAACTTACACCAGTCCCGACAATACGGATTTTATTCTCGTCGTTGGGTAATGAGGTAACAGATATAGTTCGCAACGTATCAAATCCTGTTACGTTGAGTGCATTGCCTTGAGGATCAAGATCAGTACGCTTATACACCCAATACGAACCGGCTTTTGCAGTACTGATAGAAATCGGATGCTGACAATCATATTGCGAATCCGGCTCATTAGTATTCGTACATGATGATGCGGCTAATACAGCAAAAAGCGAGAACACTATGTTGAGTTTTTTCATGGCAATTCTCCGATAATAACGTTTGATGAAAATGAACTCTATATTACATGATACCAGAGCTTGAAAATAAAAATTCAGTCGCTGATTATATGTGAGCAGAAATGAAATATCACACTACTGCTTCGCTGCGCCGATAGGCGAGGGTAGAAGCGGCGGCTTGGCTTGGCTTTTTGCCTTCTTCTGCACTTCGATGGTCGAGACCAAAATGCTGGGCGAACTTGCGCTGACAGGTACTCCGCCACTCTCTGCTCCACACACACCGTTAAAGATGCCGATGTCGCTTGCAGCGGCAATGATGTTGTTGAATGTGGCGAGCGGTGTACCAATCAAATCCACCCCGCGAACAAGTTCGTCTGCTCTGCCGTCGGCGTAAATTTTATATACCACAAGCGGCTGCACGTTGAATGCGTTGGGAACGGTGCGACCTGTAAAGGTGAAGCCGCCCGATATATCCTCGAAGAGTAATCCGTATTCCTTGTTCTGTTTTTTGCATTCAGTGCGGAGTGCTGTGCGGAGCGAATCGTAACTGACTTGCTGCTTGGCAATCACCATCAGGTTCGACTGCCGCGCCACACAGCGGTATCCGGCTTGCCTGCGCCCGTGACCGTTCGAGTTCGGGAAGTTTTCGATAGGCGAGCGCGACATCAGGAACGACTTGAAGATACCGTTCTCGACCGCTGTCACTTTCTTGCCTTCCACCCCTTCGTCGTCGAATTTGAAGTATCCCACCAAGTCCACTCCGTCGCGTTGTTTCAGTGTCGGGTCGAACACCACATCAATAAAATCGGGCAGGATTTTTTTGCCAACGAAGTTCTTGAATGTTTGCGATGAGTTCGGGTCTTTCTGGCGGTGACCTTCCACGCGGTGACCGAAGATTTCGTGGAAGAACACACCCGATGAACGACCGGAGAGAATTGCAGGTCCGGTGTATGTTTCGGCGAGTGGTGCCGTCCGCAACCGTCCAAGCATGGCAATCATGTCTTCGGCATCTTTGCGGAGCGCCTCTTCGTTTGGCAAACGCTCGGTGCTGAATGCCGTGTAGCTTTTGTAGAGCGGAAGCACCATGCCGTCGTCGGCTTTGGTATTCGCCACAAGGAAGAGTTTCACAATCGGCTCGGCGGAAACGACTTCCGTTCCTTCGCTGCTGATGAAGTACTTTACGTTCAAGTCGGCTTGAAAATACATCCGCGCCTGATAGATTTTCGGGTCGCGCTGAAAGAGCGAGGTGACGCGCTTCATGATTCCTTTCCACTGCGCGGTATCTGCGGCGAACGGCGGCACGTCATCTACATGTGTCACGGGTTTCTCGCGCGAGAAATCATCCGAGAGATCTTCCTCTTTTACCTTTACCGCTTTGTTCGTCACTACTTTGCCGTAGCGTTCCACCGCTTGCTTATAGGTGCGGTCGGTGGCTAACCAAAGCGATTGGCGGATAGCCATTTCGTCGTTTCCAAGCGGCAGCACTTTTCCTCCGCGTCCGCCGCCGCCAAAATCGAATGCCTGCCCGCGAATAACGTGGGTGTTATCGAGTTTGTAATCGCCAACGCGCATGTCAATATCAAGCAACCGTGTGGAGTTGGCATTCACCGCTTCAACATTGCCGAACGACACCGAGATATTCGCCGTTTGAATATCCGTTACGCAATACGAAAGGAAATACGGCGGTCGCTCCTTTGTGGAAAGTTCTTTCATCGAGCGTTGCATTTCGGTTTTCATAGCATTGAGCAAGGGCGGGGCTGCCGCACGGACTTCCACGGTGCATCCGGCTGTAAGAACAAGCAAGGTGAACGGAATTAGTGCAAAACGGGCTGTTTTCAAAACACTGCGCTGTATTTTCATAGTATATGGTATGGTTGTGTTGTTTTTTTGCCGGACTTAACCGACAGGGACAAAGATAACTGTGCAGAACGGAGAAACCTGTGAGACGCTTGCCGATTGACAGTGTCTTTGTGCGTAGTGCATCACGGGATAGTTTTTTACGCCGCTCCTCATTAACGGATGACAACCGATTTCAGTACATACACCGATACAATGCTCTTTGCCGTGATTTCGCAAAGTGCGGAGCAGCGCGAGCGTGCATTTGCCGAGTTGTATGCGCGGTACGGGCAGAAGGTGTATCTCTACTGTACAAAAGTTATGGGTAACAGGCACGACGCGAACGACCTGTATCAGGAAACATGGATTCGGTTTCATAACGCCGCGCTGAAAGCCGAGACCGCCCTCGATAACGTGGCGGGCTACCTGTTCCGCATTGCACGCAACCTCTGCCTTAACAAAAAACGCGATGCGAAAAAAGACCTAGTGAATTTCGACGATTTCAGTTTCGGCAGCATTGATACAACGTTGGAGCAAAAGGAACTGAGCGAGTTGATTGCACGCGCCCTTGATATTCTGGACGACGATTACCGCGAGTGCTTCGTCCTGCATGAAATCGAAGGAATGCCCTACGACGAACTATCGAGGATAACAGGCGAAACCGTCGCCGCACTTAAAAACCGTGTGTGGCGCGCCCGCAAACAAGTCCGCGAATTCTTATCCCCGTTTTTACACGAATACACAGAACGACATTAACCTTGTCCCGCAGGGGGCATTTATACCATGACAGAAAACGATTACATATTACTCAACGATTACTTGGACGGCGCATTGGACGACGGACGAGAGGAAGAGTTCTTCGGCGAGGTGGCGCGGAATCCCGTGTTGCGTCGCGAGTTGAATGGTTCGCTCCGGCTTCGTACTGCGTTGCGGATGGAGGCGGCGTCGGTTATTCCACCTGCTGATCTAAGCTCATCCGTGTTTGCATCGCTCGGCTACGCACAAAAACCTGCGAACATACTCGGTGCAGCATTTCTGCAATGGGGCGGCTATCTTGGCGCAGCCCTTACCGGTGCATTGCTCGTCTGGTTTTTGATGCAGTTCGGCAATATGCAGATTCAACCACAGGGTCAATCCGTCTCACAACAATTATTAACAGTACGTACTGATACAGTTGTCATTCCCGCACCTGCTCAACAACTGCAAACTTCCCCACCCTCTTTTGCAAAAGAAGAAGCAACCGTACCTGATGATGAACGCGCCGCATTAAACAAGCGAATTGCAACGCTCGAAGCAGCACTGCGCAATCAATCACGTGCAGCATCTGCAATGGCGCAACGCGAATCGAACCGCGCTGAACAAGATAATCAAGAACGGAGCATACTTGCGTCGGAACGTGATGAACTTGCACGCCGGTTGGCAGAGGCGCAGTCGGCTTTGGCAACACTGAACGAGCAACAACGACTTCAGCAGAATCAAGAGCTACAAGCATCCGAACAACGTGAATCACGTTTGGCAGAGCAGAGTAACACACTTCAGCAGACATTAGGATTCGAGACGGGATCACCGATGCGACCTGTTCAATTCGCACGTCAATCAGAATTGCAGAAGCAACGTCCGGTGGAAGTGTCGGTTCGCCAGTTGCTCTTACGCTCCTCATCGAATGTTGCTGTTGAAAGCAATGATAATCTCGGTTTGTATAATGTTGCCGTTCAAGGGATGCTGCCGGATGTGCTTCCGCGCATCATTCCCGGACTTGCGCTTGGCATCGAGTTCGGGCGCGAGCAATTCGTGCAGCAATACCGCGATGTTCTGAACGGACAGACGGCAACCATTACCCAACGACCGACGCTATGGTGGGGCGGCGTGGCTGCCCGTTATGGTATCCGCACCGGAATCTTCGATAACGCCGTGATGCCGATTGTTCAAGCAGGCGGCGGCTTGGCGGAAAGCGGTTTTTATTACCGTGCAGCCGTTGGGCTTCGATACGAACCGGTTCAGTCGGTAGCCCTCACGATTGGGTTCGAGCAAGCATGGCTGAACTATCGCGCAGGTTTGGGAACATATCTCAGCACACAGAACGGTTTCACGACCGGCATTGGGTTTCAGTTCTAACGCACGCCATGACAAAACCACACTCTCCTAAGCATCGAAATTCTCACCGTGTCGCTACGCTGTATTGCAACCGGAGAGTCATGGCTGTGCTGCTCCCGTGTGTGCTTGCGCTTTGTGTGTTGTTTTCCTGCAAAGATGCCGATGCAATCACAACGCCGCGCATCATTGATCTTGATAAAAAAGACACAGTTGCAAAGAAACTTTTTGACACACTTGACATTACGGACTTGATGGTCGTGGAACTCCGGCATAATAACCAGACGACCACATACACATCGGCAACAAACACAATGCGGTTTCTCTACATCACCGATACATCGGGGCGGGCATACATATCGGCATCAGGTGAAATCAAAAAATCAGTTAATCCACCGAATGAACCGGGTGTGGACATCGCAACAATTCTTTATGGTATTGATACGCTTGCCATCGGTGCTTCCCGACAATGTACGAGCGATATTCCACTTACACCGTATTGCAAGCCCACGTGGTTTATCCGCTCTCTTGATTCCACATTCCGCGCATTTCCGCTAAGGGCAGAGGATAGAAAGTTTCCGCGCAACCTAAATAGTGATTCGACGAAAATCCGTATCGTTAGATTAAAGCTGTTTTATGATTCGATGAATACTGTTAAGCCATACAGGATAGATACAACACTGCAAGATTCCACCGTTGTTATACCGCGCCAATCACGAGATACGTTCTTTTTCATTTCTGTGATTGATACAGGGTATGTCAGAACAATAACAAATACCGTCTATTCGGTCTCGACATCGCGTCAAGATTATCTGCGGGCATCGTCCTATCCTGTTTTAAGCAGTATGATAACGCCGCAGCAGCCCAAACGGGTTACAATGAAACTTCAATTTGAAATTGGAGACAAATCTGCCCTACTCCCTGTCTTGAAAGGTAAAAACTCTTCCTTCACCCTGACAGCTGCATGTACATTGCCATAATTAGCAAGAATCGTTCGATTGTATATTATCTTCCGCCATTTAACAAACAAACAGTGAATAGTGTTGTGTAGCACTGACACCCGTTGTAATTTGCCCGTCCCAGCAACAACCAAAGGTGTATAACGATGTGTTCTCTAAGCTATAAGCCCGCAATTCTCATTGCATCAGCATTTTTCTTTTATTTTTCATTCCCTCTTCACTGCCAACAGGACTGGCAGAACCTGACAATCCCGCCCTCGCAGCAAGTACATGCACTCCTTGAATCGGATGGCGATGTGCAACTCATTGGTATGGGGGATGGTATCTACCGAAGAATGAAGGAAAGCACGGCGTGGCAAAAAGTATCGGCTGCTGACGGAGGTACTATTCATTCGTTAACTGCCATCCACACACCAACAGGTAAAGTTATTGCTGCTGCTACGCAATCGAATGGTGTTCTGGTATCGAAGGACAACGGCATCACATGGCTTCCCGCAAACTATGGTATCGGCACAATGAATATCACCACCGTCTGGCAATCGTCGGATGGAACAGTGTACGCCGGAACCATAATGGGCGGTGTGTACAAAACAACAGACGGCACGAAATCATGGACTCCCGCCGGACTTGAAGGCGAGCATATAACAGGATTTGCAGAAACCAAAGACGGCTACATTGCCGCATCCACCTATCGTGGTGTGTTTCTTGCACGGCGCGGCACAACACAATGGAACAATGTATCACAGACACTTGGCAATAAAGTCATCGAGTGCATTCTCCGCACGAACGACGGTGCACTGCTAGCCGGCGGATATAATGTCGGTCCGTGCGCTCCGGGCGGAATGTTCCGCAGCAGCGACAACGGCGAAACGTGGACAAAAGTCGGATTTGAAGGTCAGCACGTTAAAGCACTAACACGATTAGGTTCGAGTGTGCTTGCAGCCACATGGTGCGGCGGCGTTTTTCGCTCGGAGGATAATGGATTACATTGGTACAATATCAGCGGCAGTATGAAAGAAACATGTATCAACACCCTCTCCGTCACTGGTGAGGGAACGGTGTATGCAGGATGCTACGGTGCCTCGAATACAAATACTGCTTACACTTTCGGTGCGCCGCAACTTGCATCGGCGGGCGAAGAACCGTCCGCAGTTTCTATCAATGATGTCTATCCCAATCCCGCAACATCCGATATCACTGTTCGCTTTACGGTAAAGAGTGCATCACGCATAATTATCCGCATCGTTAATAATCTCGGTAATGAAGTCGCGCTGCTTGCAAGCAAACAATATGCAAGCGGAGAATACAGTATCACGCACGGCGTTTCGCAATTAGAGAACGGTATGTACACCGTTCGCATCACATCGAACAGTACAGCCGAAACAATGCCCTTTATTATTGTCAAGTAATCTGCTACCTACTGTATAATCCTCATGCTTGTTACAATTCCTCAAACATCAGTTACCAATCCCACTGTCCTTTTAGCCGAGGACAACCCCACAACTGCTGCATTCCTGCGCTTGCAGTTCGAACGTGCGGGATTTTCTGTTATGACTGCCTACGACGGACAGCTTGCGCTTGATTATTGGAGTGCCGAGAACTTTGATGTTATCATTATTGACTGGATGTTGCCTGTAGTGGACGGTGTGGAACTTCTCCGCACTATCCGCGCATCGAAGAAGAAATCGCAACCTGTTGTGGTCGTGCATACCTCACTTGCTTCCGACAACGCACGTTCGTATTCTTTGGAAATGGGCGCGGATGAATACTTCGCCAAGCCGGCGGAACCAGCGACTATTATTGACCGCGTTAATGAAATTTTAAGCGAGCGTAAAACAACGCCGCAGCACGAAGAACAGATAAAGCAGAATACCGAACCACAGCAGAAATCTTCCGATACACGCAATGGAGTTTTAGTTCAACAACGGGATACAACTGCGTTGCGGGCAAGAAAAACTGACGATGCGCTGATTGCCGTTACCGTTGCTGCTTCGACCGGCGGACCTGTAACACTCGGTAATTTGTTGTCATCCATTCCAATGTTGGATACCGTTGCCATATTCGTTGTCTTGCACGGTCCGGCATGGATGATGCCCTCGTTTGCCGAGCGGATTGAACGTAACTGCAAATACCGCGTCCGTGTTGCCGAAGCCGGAATGCACATCGAGCATGGCACCGTGTATATCGCGCCGGGCGATTTCCACATGACGGTATCGAAAGCCATGACGATTGACTTACTCGATACGCCAAAGGAGAACTTCGTCCGCCCCGCAGCCGACCCGCTCTTTCGCAGTGTGGCTGATGTGTTCGGCAAACGCTCCATCGCCATTCAATTAACGGGGCTTGGCACCGATGGCATGAAGGGTTGCAAAGAAATCAGTTCGGCGGGTGGAACAGTGTTCGTCCAAGACCCCGCTACGGCTGTTGCTCCGCCAATGCCGTCAAGCGTAATTGCGGCGGGTATTCCGTGTACCGTCTTGCCTGTTCAATCAATCGCAGCCGCTGTTCAAAAGCACGTTGATGCGCTGGGATAACACAAGCAGCCAACGCACGCACATTCCTCCACGCATCTCCATTTACTTACATACAACTCTATGCAAGCGTTTGTCCTTCGCAGTATTTCACCATTGGAATACGGTATTGAAGATATTCCTCAACCGCCATTAGCCGATGGGTATGCACGTGTGCGTCTCCATGCAGCGGCGTTGAACCACCGCGACGTTTGGATTACGAAAGGTCAGTATGCAAAGATTGAACTGCCGGTGGTTCTTGGTTCGGATGGCGTGGGCGAGATTGTTGAAGTGAATAGTGAGACAGATGGTCTAACAGTGGGAACATACGTCCTTCTTAATCCCAATATAAACTGGGGTGGGGATGAGCGCACACAGTCGAAATCCTATTCGATACTTGGGATGCCGCAACAAGGCACACTTGCTGAGTACATCTCCGTTCCGCTCAATAGAATCCATCGCGTTCCATCCCATCTGAGTTCCGAACAAGCTGCCGCATTGCCTCTTGCAGGTCTTACCGCCTACCGTGCCGTGTTCACACAAGGGCATTGCAGTAATGCGGATACAGTATTGATAACAGGCATTGGCGGTGGCGTTGCGTTGGCGGCATTGCATTTTGCTGTGCAATCGGGTGCACGAGTGTATGTGACAAGTTCATCGGAGGATAAAATCAACCGTGCTGTTGAGCTTGGTGCATCTGGCGGATTCCTCTATACCGATTCTGAATGGACAAAGCAGGCACTTTCCCATACCGGTGGATTTGATCTATGCATTGATGGCGCGGGTGGTGCAACTATGAACCAATTGCTCAATGTTGTGAATCCCGGCGGTCGTATTGTTTCCTATGGTGCAACACATGGTATCGTCCCCGACTTTGACATTCGCAAAGTATTCTGGAAACAAATCACGTTGCAAGGAACAACGATGGGGTCGGATAATGATTTCGCTTCGATGCTTCGCTATGTCGGGCAGCACCACATCGTTCCTGTTATTGATTCCGTCATTCCGTTTGCCGAGACACAACGTGCGTTTGAAAGGATGAATGGTATGGCACAGTTCGGAAAAATTGTTGTTTCACTTCGGTGATTGGTACGTTCACTGAAACAGATTCGATATTGGCGGTTGATAGCAATAGTTGCAGACCATCACTAACACACATCGTTTTATGAAAACATTCACTATTGCCGCATGTGCAGCTATCATGCTCACGCTTACATCATGCGAGATGCTCCGCAACACGGATACCGTTACGCAATCAACCGTCTCGCCAAAACCGGTTACACTCTCAACCGAATATTACCCGCTTGCTATTGGTAATGAATGGCACTTTGTCCCGGATACCAACATCCGCTACGTCGCTCCGTATGACGGTCATATTGTTCGAGTTACAGCCGAGCGCACAATTGGCACTGTCAAGGAATACGACATTACCGATTCTATCCTTGATATTGAACGTACGGTGGATAGATATGTACTCATGAAGGAAGGCAGCAAAGTATGGCGGGTAGATGCGCACGGCAGTATGGATATCCGTTGGTTGATTGACTTCAACGCAACAGCGGCAACACCCGGTAAAGATTTTTACGGTTTTGTTCAAGATAAATCAGACGACCACACCGTCACTGCAGGAACATTCAAGAATGCATTACAGGTGTTCTTTCCAGCCGCCGCCTACGACGGAATGCCGGTTATTGTTTTTGCTCAAGGTATCGGACCGCTTCGCTATATAAATTTTGGCGGACCGACCGAACTGAAACGCGCTGTGATTGACGGCAAGGTGTACGGTAAATAGTAAATCGAACCACCATGTAGTATCAGCCCGTATGGAGTATTCCAGCGGGCTTTTTTTGTATTAATTGCAGCATGAACCTGATACATCAGGATATTTTTTATTGCATAAGAAAATCATATCCGGAGAGAACTGCCGCCCGCTATCTTTGCGCCCCCTTGATACCGCTACCGAGCAGCATCGGTGCGGCATCCCCCCCAACCTTTACAATCCACTAAGAAGACGACGCAAGGAAGCATGAGCTTTATTGAAGAAACAGCCACCGTCACCACTACCGCAGTCCATGCGGCTGGCGGCACGCTTGTACAACAATCATCCATTCCGGGCATACGGCTCGGCGGTTCGTTCCGTTTTCGCAGCGGGCAAGAGATTTTTCTACGCAAACTTGCCGAAGCATTTGCGGCAGGCGAAAAGAATCACTTGGGTGTGTTTGTTCCGGGCTATGGAAAAACTATCACCGCGCTCTCGTCGTTTGTCGTCGCAAAGTCATTAGGCAAAGCATCGAAAGTTGTCATCTTCGTGCCGCGCGGAAATCTGCGCGACCAATACGCCGACCCCAAGGAACTCTCGCGTGTGTTTATGAGCATCGGCTCGCCGCCGTTCACATTTTGTGTTGCCGATTCCGACCGTGTGTTTCTGAAAAATATCAACACCGATATCATCATCACCACATACCAATATGCAAGCGGCAAGGGCGGACATAAAGCGTTAAAAACATTTTGCGAACACTCGCCGTGCATGTTCATATTCGATGAAGTGCATCACCTGAGTGATGATGGTACGTGGGCGACAAAAATTTCGGAGTTCCCGCACTCTTGCAGTGTTGCGCTCTCGGGCACTCCGCTCCGCGCCGATAACAAAACACTCTTCGGTGTTCCGTTCCACAGCAATGGCGACGAGCAGTTCTATGTGGCGTTGCATGAAGTCAGCTTGCGCGATGCCCACGCCGAAGGACGCATCCTGAAACACGTCTCGACCCACGTGGTGGATTACACCATCATGCTCTACAATACCAAGAGCGGCGAGCGGGTTGAAATGTCATTGGGTGAATTGGCGGCGGTCAGTACCGAGAAGAACAACCTCGACCTGTTCTTTGCGCGGAAGCAACTCCGTTTCCATGATGAATACATCCGCGCCCTGATTGACCCTGCGTTTGCGCGCTTTGCCGAAAAGCGTGCGTTGCTGAGTTCCACAACTGGCGGTTCAATCAAACGGCAGCACCAGCTGTTGGTTATTGCCATGAGTAATAAACATGCCGAGGCAATCCTTACGGTTATTAAAGAACGCTACCCGCAATACTCGTCCGCACGGATTGGTCAGGACGTTCCTGAAGAAGAGCGTTTGCGTTTGTTGCAAGAATACCGCGACGGGAGTATTGATGTGATGGTGCAGGTGGACATGATTGGCGAAGGCACGGACATCAAACCGATAAGCGTGATTATCAAAGCCGACCTTGTGCGTGCGCTCTCGAAGACACTGCAACAGGTGTTTCGCGGAATGCGCTATTACGACGGCTTTCCCGAAGAGCAGAACGTCTGTGACATTTACACTTCCAACGATGCCGAGCTTGTAAAGATTCTTGAGTGGCTGGCGCAGGAAGAGCAGATTGGCTTGAAGCTGAAACAATCACGCGAGATGAAGGAAACGGAACGCCGTGAGGTTGGTGAAAAAGAGCGTGACTGGCGGCTTGAAGATGTGCAGCACAACTTCACGAAGTCACACGAACTGACACTCTTTTCAATGCCCGACGATTCACCCGCAAACTACGCGGTGACCAACGTTACGCAACGCGAACAGGAACTGCGAACCGAGTGTTCGTTGCTTGCACAAAAACTAACGAACATGCTCAAATCGCACGGTCGGCGTATCGAAGTCCACAGCGTTCACGCCGAATCGAAAAAGAGGTTCGGTAGGGCGCAGGAGGAAATGAGCATCAATGAGTTGGAACGCAAGAAAGCATGGTTGGATCAGTGCATCAAACTGCGGCGGTTGGTATAATCAACCGTCACGCACTCAGCACGAAGCAACACTGAGTCCACCCTTATTCCATCCTTATTCCACAATGAGTTTTGTTGTAACAATCTTCGTACCGCAGTGAAGCGTAACGGTATAAATGCCGCTTGCAACACGGGTCTTTGCCATAGTTGACCCGTTCCACATAAACGAATGGTCGCCTGCGTCAAGCACGGTTGCCGGAGTTTCATACACACGCTCGCCGCGCAACGATGTAATCTCCATGCGTACAGGTGTTGGTTCTTGTAATTGAAATCGAACACGCGAGGTGCTGCGTAAAGGATTTGGTTCAACGGCAATCTGCATGTCCGCACCTGTGTTTTCTTCTACCGATGTAATGCGGCGGGTTTGCTCAAGCGGTGTGCTGATGTCTTGATAGATTCCGGTCAGCGAATTGATATACCCCGCCGAGCGAACGATGTACGTGACGTCGGCTTCTTGAATCACGTCATCGCGGAATGTCGTTTCCTTGATTGCTCGTTGCGTGAGCGCAGTGGTTACGCCATTGATGCGCTTATAGACAAAGTAGGCGGTCGTATCGCTCACCGGTCGTTGCCAGTTCAGTTCAACAAACGAACCTTTCGTATCACGCTTTTGCTCCACGGTCAGGTTGGTTGGCGGCGGCACCGTACCATAATTCATACGTAAGGTGGGGTCGCCGTGCAGTGCGTTATGAACGAAGTAAAATCCAAATGTCCGGTTAAATCTGTCGGGTGTGTTCACGCTTCGCAGAAATGCGTCGCCCATCGTCTCGCCCATTGCCAAGCCGTGGAAATACCAAATCGGTCGCCCAGCCCAACAGTTGATAAGCGACGGAGTTGGCGAAGCAAGCGGTGCGCGAAGAAAGTTATTCGCGTTATCCCAATCGCCGAAGTACGAGCCGAAAAGCATCGAGAACACATTTCGCAAATTCTTCCTTGCAAAGTCGTCGGATGTGCCAACGCCTCCCGCACTGGTGTATGTGCCCCCGCCGCAACCATACGCCCATTCGTAATCGGCTGTGTCGAGCGTTGTCATCCAATCCGCTTCCTTGATATTTTCTGCTCCAAGAAGAACGGAATAATTCATCCACGCGCTGCGGGCAAACTGCTCGCCGTAACCGCCGAAGTTGTCATCAATCAATCCGCGCCGTTTTGTTTGAAGTGCGCCCGTCCGGTACTCGTGGTTTCGTTTCAAGTAGTTTTTAATCAATGCTATTTCCGAAGCGAGTGAATCAATCACATCACTGCCTTGTTTTTTCACTGTATAGAATTTTCCCATGTTGAACATATCCACCCTGCCTATGCGGAGTTGGATGAAGTCGGGAATAATCGCGTTATCATACTTGCCGTCGCCCGGACGGTTGCGCGTTTCGGGACGCGATGCGGCGGTGTCGGTAAGCTTATCCGTCCAATCGGCATCGCTGTTCATATACGAATAAAACACATCGGCAGCCCATGCACCGCGGTGATCGGGCGTGTGTCCGTCGGGTGGGGTGATTGCACCGCCATTATTAAACATACCGGAATACGGTACGGCAATCCGACCAATCAAAAACACCCATCCGCGCGATGTGTCTTTGCCAAGGTCGCCATACCAATCGCGGATAATTTGCTTTGTTGCAACCACGGCATTCGGGGTGAACAACGGCGTGCGCGGTGCTTGTGCTATCGTCACGTTCCATCCTTCGCGCAGAAGGTCGTCCTTCAGCGTGCCGACTTCCGTGCTCAATGCCGGTGCAAGTGTGGCATCAACAACAAGCAGCACATTTCCTTTGAACGGTTGCGTGGGAACGTTTATCCCCGACGCAACATAGCCGAACGTCGGTGCTGTTGCATTTTGTACGGGTATTGAGGCAAACACACAGTATTCATACGCAACACCCGGCAGCACATCATTATCCGTGTATGCCGTATCGCTGAACGGCACTTCATCATAGCCCTGATACTCTATGTCCGTCGCGGACTTCCGCAGAATAGTATATTTTCCTGTTTTCACATCGGGCTGCCGCTGCCACGTAAGCGTTATGCCATACGGCGGCGTATTGCGTACCCACGTGCGGAGTTGCACAGAAACCTGCTTCGGCGTTTGGGCAACGGCATCAAGCGCGAACGCAAACAGAAACACAGCGGTGATGAGTATATAGCGGTTCATATCAGGATATGAGGAGAGTGTAAAATGCTTTCGTGGCAATATAACGTCCTGCCGAGATTTAACAGCAGACAAGTCGGCACCAATCGTACAATCCACCATTACCGTCTCCCTGCCGGAAAGCGTAGTCCGCTTTCACTCAAGCGTTCTTGCGTTATGCTTTCAAAGAATACCGTTGCCGCTATCTCCACTAATGGAGCGGGCTTGGCGAAGGTAGGGCTTTCGGAGCACAAAACTGTCAACCAGCACTGAACTTGATACGAAGCACCATGCTTCAATTAACCACTGAACCCGCTTTTTTGCCAAACGCCTGTTAGTGGCTGGGCTTCTTTCTGCCTTTGCAATTTGTTTCAATTTTCTGTGGTTATAGTTTTGTTGGGTGAATTATTCCATAACTGTGTCAATGTGTATTTTTTCAAGTCTTGGTTTGGATAGTCACCGAGATAACACCAAATCTCCAAATAGTTTATTAGTCCGTCTTTGAAAAATAAAGTTGCGTCAGCTTCTATTGGATATTCGGTTGTCTGAATTTTCACACCGTCTAGTATTAAGTCTTGTTTGTTGACTTTGTGCTTTGTTATTTCGTCTGAATGTGAGAACTGAACAAAAAGTCCACCACCAGTATAGTCAAAATTGTCCTCTGTAATAAATGGCAGTTGTTGTCTCGCTGAAAGACCTTCATTGTCTCCCTCAAGAAGAAGGTCTAAAATGTCTGATATGTATTTAGATTTTACCATTATTTTTTTCCGAGTGTGTCTTCATAGCATTGCAACTAACCTTTTGCAGATTGGCGATGGGCGGGCTTTTCAGCACAAAAGTTTGTTCGGAGAACTGAACTTTCGGCTACCACAAAACTGTCTGCGGAGTACTGAACCGCCACTTTTGCCAAACCCGTGTTATGCCTTCGTGCTTCTTTCATTCTGTTATTTTGAAGTTGTCGTCTGTGAACCAATTTTGTTGGATTATGTCGCCATAAACTGTGTGATAAGCACGTTCAAACAATTCGTCAAAAGTTACAACATCAACGTTTCGGTTGTTTCTCCTAAACAATTCAAATGTCTGGCTCTTGAAATGATGTATGCTATCCAAATCATGCGGAAATTCAACTTTTCTATTACCGATTATGAATACAGTTTTGGGGTCAATAGTCAAGGTGGTAGTTTTGTCAAGCATTTTTCCTTGCTCATTAACGAAGTCCTTAGTCAAAAAACTTCGGTCAAGGGCAAACTTCTGCCCAAGGCATTGACTTATACCTTCAATAAAGTCGGGAGTGAAGTCCCATGTGTTTGCTCTTCCTTTTGTTTTTTCCTTTTTGAATATTTGCGTTTTTGCAGTCTTAAGCTCAATCAATGTCGTAAAATCGGAAACGCCAAGCAAGTCTGCTTTGGGGCTTCCTGCGGCTTTTGAGTTTTCTGTCCCTACCTTTTGTTCATTATAAAATTCACGAATAAATTTTATATCCACATTCAGTCCTAAAATCCAATCATTGTTTTTAAGAAAATGATGCCAAATTGCTTCGTCTCCTGGGGGAATTGAATATTTCTCTCTGTAAAAATCAATGCTTGTCTTTCCTTGAACAACTACGTTTTTAATAAGAAAGAGGAACACTTTAAGATTATGCTTTCGCTTTTCAAAAAGGATTGACCTGATGTCGGTTTCTTTAATGTCAGATTTATTTATAAGCGTTTTGATGTCTTCAACTTTTTGCTTTTCAGTCTGAGTTTCAAATTCAGCGATGAACTTATTCTTTGAATAAACGCCAAAAGAAGTGTCAAATTCTCCTGTGTCAACTATGTCTTTAAAGCTATTTAGAAAGCCTATCAGTTTCCAGAATACCAAAGCTTGTTCTGATTTTTGGAACGCAATAGTTATGTCTTTTTTTACTTCAATTTCTTTTTGCAATCCAGTATTGTCAATCTTTTTAAATGTTAGCCTTGGCAGATATTTTGAAGTAATGCTTGATGGGTAAAATGCTACGTCACAAACAATTTTAGTTTTTGAATTTTCGTCAAGTATGAATGACTTGTAATAAGTAGAATGTGAAATTTTGTCTCGAATTAAACAATTGTTTTGGTCGTAATTTTCTTTAATCTCAATTTTACTGATGTCACCAGTCACCAAATTAAAAGTATTGTCAAATGTGGTTTGTGGTATTAGCATTTTTCTCTCGTTTTAGAGTCTGTCGTTAATGTTAGCACTGTCGTCATAGCATGAGGCATAACGTTAGGATTGCCGCAACTTCGTTTTTAAACTTGCGGCAATCCTCCCAATGTAGGGTGGATTAGCGAAACGCTAATAACTCGTTAGTGCAACTTAGCATTTTGTTTGAATAATGCAAACGGTATTCTTTGAAGCGTAACGCAAGAGTGGTCGGGCGGAGTATGGCTGCGCTTTCCGGCAAGGAAACGGGACGGACGGAGCGTGATGGTGAGATGCCGTCCGCCAGAGAAAAATCAGTAATGATTGGTTATTCCCACTCGATGGTGGCGGGCGGTTTCGAGGAGATGTCGTAGCAGACGCGATTGATGCCGCGCACTTCGTTGATGATGCGGTTGCTCATGGTGGCAAGAACCTCGTAGGGCATGGCAAACCAGTCGGCGGTCATGCCGTCGGTGCTGGTGACGGCGCGCAGGGCGCAGACGTTTTCGTAGGTTCGTTCGTCGCCCATCACGCCCACGCTTTGCACGGGAAGCAGAACGGCGAATGCTTGCCAGATGTCGTTATAGAGACCCGCGTTGCGGATTTCTTCCAAGTAGATGTCGTCGGCTTTGCGGAGGATGTCGAGGCGTTCGGTGGTTATCTCGCCAAGGACGCGGATTGCCAATCCCGGACCGGGGAAGGGATGCCGCTCGATGAACCAATCGGGAATGCCGAGTTCGCGCCCGACGTTGCGGACTTCGTCTTTGAAAAGTTCGCGGAACGGTTCGAGCAGTTTCAGGTTCATGTGCTCGGGCAAAC
>JAEUSO010000390.1 GCA_016788605.1 Candidatus Kapaibacterium sp.
GCCTGCTTGGCTATGTTGTGTCGTTACTGCCTCACTCAATGCTCCGAGGTTTGGCGGTCTGCATCGGGTATCTGCTACGGTTACTCTCATTGCACAGATATGATGTGTCGGTGGATAATATCCGCAAAGCATTTCCGGCTTATACTGATACGGAGGTGAACACCATTGCACAAGGTGCATATACGAGTTTATCAATCACTTTTCTTGAGTTGCTTTCCACACCATATCGTACGGATGGTTACATAGTATCAAGATTCAATTTTAAACAACCCGAACTCATACGACGGTTTTTAACTGAGATGCAACCGTTGATATTTCTTTCGGGTCACTTCGGGAATTGGGAATGGGGTGCGTATGCTGCGGGGATTCTCTTTAACCCTTTGTTGATAGTCATTAAAAATCAACGGAATACTCAAGCAGATACCATTCTTAACTCATACCGGACACGAGGCGGTAATAGAGTGGTGCCAATGGATAAAGCTGCAAAGGATATAATCAGCACAATACGCTCGAAAGGTATCGTTGCATTGTTAACTGACCAAGCAGCCGATCCACAGAAGGACATCTTTGTGGATTTTTTTAGCAGACCTGCCGTTAGTTTCGAGGCGCCTGCTTCGCTTGCCTTACGATACCAAGTGCCGGTCGTTTGTTTTTATACGATTCGTCGCTCTGATGGCACGTATGATGTTGAAATGGAGCAGATTGACCATAACGATTTACAAAACAATCGAGAAGGAATTGCCACATTGGTACAGCGGTACGTTCATTCGCTCGAACATTACGCACGGCTGTATCCGAGCTTATGGTCTTGGCAACACAAACGGTGGAAGTACCACCTCAACGATTATCCAAACACATATTATGCACATAGAATTTCGGAATAAAATTGCACTTGTTTGCGGAAGCTCGCAAGGCATCGGCTATGCAATAGCCCGACAATTTGCATCGTTAGGCGCGACAGTTATTTTGATGGCGAGAAACGCAGAGACGCTTCAAGCAATTCTACCAACCCTTTCGACTGAGCATAGACAAACGCACCTGATGATAACTGCCGACTTCGACAGCCATGACTCAATCACACAAGCAATTACCACAAATATAGATTTGCTATCTCATGTAGATATTCTGATTAACAACAGTGGTGGACCGCCGGGCGGATCACTTTTGCAAACAGAAACGGATGCGTTCCATGTGGCGTTGCAGCGGCTATTGATGAGTTCACATTCCTTGTCAAGAGCGGTTAGTGGTGGAATGAAATCACGTGGCTTTGGACGTATCATTAATATCATCTCGACATCTGTAAAGCAACCTATTGATAACCTCGGTGTATCGAATACTATTCGTGGTGCTACTGCAAGCTGGGCAAAAACGTTAGCAACGGAGGTAGCATCATCAGGCATAACCGTCAATAACGTGTTGCCCGGGGCTACACGTACTTCCCGCTTAGAAGCAATTATTGAAAGAACATCAATAAACACCGGAAAATCAAGAGATGAAGTTGAGTCGGACATGCTCCGAGAAATTCCGATGAAACGGTTTGCTGAATCCGGCGATATCGCCAACGCCGTCATGTTTCTTGCATCAGAGTACGCCTCGTATATCACCGGTACAAGTATCATTGTGGACGGCGGTCGCACGAAGGCGTTATGATACAGATTCTTCGTGCGTCGTCAGATACATATTGACAATTCTTAACAGTTTCAATAGTAACCTTCAACAACAATTTAGAATTGCCGTCGTTCATGTACGAAAATTTCTGTTACATACATCAATAAATAGTTCATAGGAGGTATTCATAATGAAAAAACGTCCGGTTTTAATTGCAACAACGCTTATCGGTATCGGTGTGGTACTCGGTGTTATATTGGTAACTGCATTTACTGGTAATGGTGTGGCATCATTGTTTGCTGGCGGAGTATCGGATATTGGTGCTAAGAATGCGCCGGTTCAGGTTAATGACAATGTTAAACTATTGAACAATGCGTTTGTTGCTGCAAGTAAAGCGGTTTCACCAACAGTTGTTTCTATCAATGTTGTAACTGAACGCAAAGCGCAAACAAACGATATGCAACGCTTCTTCCGTTTCTTCGGCGACCCGCGGAATCAGGAAGAGGAAGGCGGAGGCGATGATGGCACAGAACGCGGAGAAGGCAGCGGTTCGGGAGTCATCATAACGAATGATGGATACATTGTAACGAATAATCACGTTGTTGAAGATGCAAAAACTGATGGAATCCGCGTGACGCTACAAGATAAACGCGAGTTCAAGGCAAAGCTCATTGGTAAAGACCCGCAAACGGACTTGGCGGTGATTAAGGTGGAAGCAAACGACTTACCTGTTGCCCATATAGGAAAACCTGAAGATATTCAACTTGGTGAATGGGTTTTGGCTGTAGG
>JAEUSO010000391.1 GCA_016788605.1 Candidatus Kapaibacterium sp.
TATTGCACAGCGCACAATCACGCCGGAATGGATTATGTGTGATGAAGTAGGTTGTAGAGAAACTGCCACTCGCTTTGATAAAATCCCTACCGCTCAATCACACACTGCACTTGCTGCGTGATGCTTGTGGGCGACTGCGATTATTTCTCTAGCCGCGCGGTTGCCATGATAGAATGCTTCCTCAAATAAGGATATTCCACTCAAATCGGAATGGGCAAAGAAAATCCTCTTGTCTATCGAATGCTGTAGCTCAACAAGGTTGTTGAGCGAATAAAAACCCACAACAGGCGCTATCATGCCATGCCCCCAGATATGGGCATCTACCTGCTCTATGTTATGTACAATCTCAGGATGAATGTTTTCCAACTCTCTTAGCATACTTTCTGCAAGATCTTGTGCGGTCAGATTGAGCGCATTGCGCCGCGCATCAGCGGGGGACTCATTGTCCAAGGGTTTGTACCACGTAATCACAGTACGTTCGTTGAGCGATTGTAATGTCTGGTTGTTGGCACTAATATATCCTAAGCCCTCGCTACCATAGACAACATTATCCCAGTGCAACTCGCCAAGGATATTCAGTGATGATGCCTTTAAGCTAAGGGTGACTACAACCCAAGGTGCATAGTGGTATTTGTTCATCCACTGTGTTCGCTGTGGCTGAAGATTTTGCAGAAGTCTTTGTGTTACGAACTGTGGTGCGGATATAATGCAATAATCGGCTACGATTTCGCTTGCTGTGTTGGTAACACAATCCAACACTCTAACATGCACAGAATCTGCTTGTATATCCACGTGGTATGCTAAGGCATTGTTGCGCACAATATCCTGCAACCCAAGCTCAAGCAATTCAACAAGATGCGCATTGCCTTCCTGCCACGTTAGCACTGTCCCCTCAGAACAGTTCAATGCCTTCGGTCGGCGCGAGGTAAAGTAATGAATCCCCGCAAAGGCACTGACTTTTTCTATGCCCATTCCATAGTCATCACGGCAGCAGTAATCAGCATACCAGAGTACTTCCGGTGCGTCAATTGAATGCGAGGATAAAAAATCTCGGAAGGAGTGCCCATCCAGTTGCTGACACACTTCTTCTGTATAGGAGGTTTCTATGGGTAGGCGAAAAAGATACTGACCCGCCGAATTTTTCATGTCAGCATATCGTGCCATAAGCTCCATAAACTGGCGGTAAGATTCGGGTGCAGCTTTGGCAACGGTATTTGCAATGCCTTCGTGCCATTTTCCCTTGTAAAACAACCTTTCGTGAGGGGCATAGCACATGTCTGTTTCTTTATATGCTGGTATGCCGTTTTCATAGTGGGTAATAATACCATGCTCTTCAAGAAAGTCCAGAAGGTCAGTGTTCTCGATATCGGGAATAGGTAAATAGTGCGCACCGTATGGATATTGCGCATAGGCATTATTCCCGCCGAGTGAATTACCGCCAGTACGAGTATCTACTTCTAAAAGTATGATGTCCTTTACGCCCTCTTTATACAGCCGACGTGCAGCACTTAAACCGGAAATGCCCGCACCGATAATAACAATAGAGGTTTTCTCGGTAGAAGTAGGTATGGGCAGAGTTCCATCACGCAGACGATGCCCGCGTTGGTGTGGCGCACCGGTGATATATCCATTGTATTGCTGCTTTTGTGTCTTGCAACTTTGTAGATGGGGGGCAATGCCATAAGCAATAAAACTATTGGTGAGAATATGAAGAACATCACGCCGCTTCATGATTACCTCAGTGAAGAACTTCCGACCATTCACGGTCGAAATGCTGGACAAGAATTTGATTGTTCAGACGATTCACATCAGCAACAGAACGCGACATATCGAGCGGAAAACATTTCATATTTTCAAATGTATCGGCACTGAAAAATCGGAGAGAATCGGGGACGCGCTCTGAGTGAATAAGCATTTCCTTTTGCTGCGAAGCAAGGATATATCCCCAATCACCAAAAGAAGGAATAAAAACGTGATAGGGTATAGTAAAGAATCCTACGCTTCTGATTGTAGTATTAACGCACCAGTAAGAGACTGGCGCAACGAAAGGCGAGGTAGATTGAACCACAACAATACTTGAGTCATGCAGAATGTTTTGCAGCATCCGGTAAAATGTATCCGTATAAAGTTTACCAACCGAGTAGGTTGAGGGGTCGGGGAAGTCAATAATAACAACATCATACTTTTGCTCTTCTTTACGCAGCCATACAAAGGCATCTGTGTTAACAATCTGTACTTTGGGTGATTGCAAGGAATGGTTATTTATCTGGGTAAGAAAACCATTCTGCGAGAACAGAGTAGTAATGGCGGGATCTAAATCAACCAAAGTTACTTGTTCTACAAAGGGATATTTCAATATCTCTCGTACAGCAAGTC
>JAEUSO010000392.1 GCA_016788605.1 Candidatus Kapaibacterium sp.
ACAACGCAGAAATACACACAGACCGCACCTGAAAGCAGAAACACCGCAAGTGCAACAACCGGATTCATCGTTCGTGTGATGTACTCCTCGTCCTCGATATGTTTCGAGGGGAACGCCTTGCGGACAATCGCGCTGCCGATCTCGGATTTTGTGATGCTGATCAGTCCCGTCAATGCCCGCGTTTCGCCCACGGCTATTTCCAGCGGTGTGCGGAGCGACGGCGGGTTGTAATGCGTGTTTGCCTCCGTGCCGATATAGGCATAAGCCGTCAGCCAGCGGTATGCCGCTGCGGGTGATTCGGGACGCACTTCCACAACAAGAGCAAAACCATAAAGGGCAATCACAAGCGGAACGGAAGCAAGAAGATACCGACCGCAAAAGCGCAAACGCTCGGCGGGCGATTCGCCGCGCATCACGGCAATGCACACCAGGGCGATTCCCTGAAACACATACACCTGATGGAACACAATGCTCAGAGCATGAAGTATGCCCGCTGCCACCGGTGTGCTGCGCGTATGCCAGTCACCCAACGCAACGTACAAACATCCGGTGAAGAGCACAAGCGGTATCATCACCACCTCGATACACACACTGTGATACCAATATCCGTAACTCAAACACGTCGTGCATACCGCAGCAAGCGAGTGGCTGCGAGCCATCTGCAAACGGTTCGTGCACATCATATACAGCAGTGCAGCGCCTGTTGCACCCACAAACGCATTCACCCCCTCGATACGCATGATAACCGACGCATCGCTTAGTGCGCCAAGCAGCGAGGTCATCGCCACCATAAACGGCTGAAACAGCAAATGGTGCGGATGAAAACCCGAATGCCACGTGCCGTCGCGCACACCCGTCATATAAAAAATACTGTCGTGCGAAATACTTAAATGTTGCGCCCGCGTACTAAGAAAAAGTACAAACGCCGCAAGCCACAGTGTCATGCGGTCAAGCCACGGATACGCTTCAACAAGACGCGCACACCGCGCAGCAAGCATCAAAAAAATTGTCATACGTTCAAGGTAAGTATTCATCTCCCGCAGCGCAACAGTTCGCAGCGGGCAAGGCAAAGATACACGCTCAACCCGACGTTCTTCCATTGTACGTTTTTGAGTCGCCGGTGCCGAGCAGCACACTCCGCCATATCCCTCTCTCTGCCGGAAAGCGCAGTCCGCTTTCACCCGACCATTCTTGTGTTCAGCTTCCAACAAATACCGTTGGCAAAACTTCAGTCCGTGCAGGTGCTATTATACCTGCCCAAGCAAACTACATAGAAGGCGGAGTGGAATACAGCTGTCACGTATAGCACTTGAGAGGACGAAAAATAATGTAAACAGATTGCCCACCTAATACTTTATATTTTAATATGTTACAAAAACCTGACTGGACAAGTATCAGAACATGGAAAAGTAACCGAACTGGCATTATGGCTGATAAAGTACCAGTTCTTATATCCCAGCTTGCGGATTCAGATGCAGAGGTTAGGAATAAGATTTACTGGCAATTAGATAACACGATTGTTATTCAGTCGGATCCATCGGAGGCGGCATTCTATGCCGTGGAATTACTGGTAGAATTGATTGAGAATAATCCAGATGAAAATTGTATTGAAGCATATGAGTTATTAGAGCAGATATGCATTGGTAGCGGCTATAGGATTAGGGAAAGTAGCACTCAGTGTGTTATTGATGGACAACTACAGTATTTAAGTGTTGCCATTGCCAATGAGTTTTATCGCTTGGAGGATAGAATACGCAAGTTGAAGCCAAATCACTCAGATAATCTTCACAGGCTTGAATACATTGTAGAACACTTAGATTCGCAATTTGAATGTTAGTAGAGTATGTTAGCGTAATTGTGAAAGGTATTCTTGTAGCCGCGCCGCCATAACGGTTCTTTGAAAATGTAACGCCCTTTCCGGCATAGAGCGGGTGGTGGTGAAACGTGTGGTGCGGTGCCGTTTGCGAAGCAAAACGAAAAGGTGTAATGCGAGGTTCGGTGTGCAGTTAATGCAACAAAGTTATTCGCCCTATACCCGGTTCGCATGGTTGGCGGTTTTCAGATTCGTCATGGTATGATTTTCAATGAATGCGCCCGATACACGCACCCTTAGATTCAACAATCGGGGTAGAACTTCCGGAATGTCTGCACAGACGTACCACCACCGCTTATGCCTTCCCTGTCGAGAGTGAATTTGCCACCGTGCCGACAAGCGACATCATCTTGGCGTAGTTCATGCGTTTGGGACCAATCAGCCCCACAGCGCAGACCGCCGTGCCCACGGTGTAGCGTGCCGCAACCAAGCTGTAATCATTCAGGAACGAGTCGTTGAGTTCGCTGCCGATGCGGACGCTGATGCCGTCGTCAGCGCCGTC
>JAEUSO010000393.1 GCA_016788605.1 Candidatus Kapaibacterium sp.
CGCGTGTGAGTGTTATCGGTCCCGCCCGCAACGAAGAACGAAATATCGCCCACTGTCTTGATTCCATTCTAGCACTTGATTATCCCACCGACTCCCTTGAACTAATAGTTGTAGATGACCGCTCATCCGATGCGACCAACAGTATCGTGAAGAGGTATGCCCGAAAGCATTCGCATATTGTTTTGCATACTATCAACTCTGATGGTGAAAAAAATCTGCAAGGGAAGCCCGGCGCTTTGGATGCCGGTATTTCAATAGCGACTGGTGAGATTTTGTTGATGACCGACGCTGATTGCCGCGTTCATCCGCGATGGGTGCGTTCACATGTTAATGAATATGTGCATCATAACGCCGATATGGTTTGTGCTTATACGCTCATTGACGGAGGCACTTTGTTCAGTAAGATGCAGGCGGTGGAATGGAACTCAACCCATACAATGGCAAGCGCGGGTGTATATTACAAGCAATACCTTGGTTGTTTCGGTAACAACTTGTCTATATCGCGTACATGTTACGACGCACTTGGCGGTTACAGTTCCATACCGTTTTCAATAACGGAAGATTTAGCGTTAATGCAAGAAGCAGGCAGGCATCACTGTGCTATTCGGTACATCTGTTCACAAGAATCATCAGTAACTACACAGCCGATTCTAACACTCAAGGAATACCTGACCCAACACAAACGATGGGTACATGGCGGGCAACAACTTGGTTGGCGGGCAACGGTCTTTGTTCTGACTTCAGCTATACTATGGATAGGACTTGGCGCAACACTCTACACTGAATCGTATGCTATGTTTTTGGCTATAGCACTAACACGGTTGATTGGTGACGGACTGATAAACATTCCGGCATTATTCGTGCTGCGTCGCAAGGAACTTATACCGTACATTGCTCCTGCAATTCTGTTTTTCACACTCCTTGAACTAATCCTGCCCTTTCTTTTGATAGACCGCACGATTGTCTGGAAAGGGCAGGAGTTTAAGCAGTAGTATTGTGAATCAAGAAGCGAGTGTATTCCTTGATGCAAGAAGCACACGCACAGTTTCATACGAGATGCTTTTCACAACATTATCACGAATAAGGGTATCTGCAATCAAACGTAACGACCACCGTTTCGAGCCGTTCGGCGGCGGTGATGATATAATCGAATTAATTGCATCCATCTGATCCTTACAGAATCGTTTCTTTGCTCCTGAACGCGGTCGGTCATAGAGGGCGCTTTCCATTCCGCCGGTAACGAACCGTCGCCGAACCCTGCAAATTGTTGGCAAACTGACATCCAATCTCTTCATGATTGCAGTGTCGCTTAACTGCTCGTCTGCCATCAGCAAGATACTTATACGGTAACGCAAACGCTTTGGCAGAGTGCGTTTTTGCTTTAGTGTGTTCAGTTCCAACCGTTGTTGAGCACTGAGGGAAATTGTGAATTTCTTTTTCATACTGATTGTGTTGATACGTGATGGAGCAACTCTCGTTCTTTTTCTTGTGTTATGCCAGCTCGCAGTTCAGATCCGGCTCGATACGACTGCCACCAACTGTATGTGTCGCGTACAGTTTCGGCTAATGGTCGGATTGCAAGACCTGACTCGAGGGCTTTTGTAACATTTGCTTTGTAAAAACCGCGTGTTTCTTCGCTATCGGGAATCCACAACGGTAATCCCATCCATGGTTGAACGTCATGTCCGAGTAGAAATTCATCGGACATCGGGACGAACGTCGTGTGCTCAATTGGATGTGTTGTGCATTCGTTCAATAGTTCTTCCACAGTGAACATGGAAGCAGGGCTTGTTGCATTGAATGTTCCGGCGCTGCGTTGTTCTATAAGCGTTTGGATAAACAGTGCCAGGTCGCGTACATCTATAAATTGAACTTGCTTATTGAACTGATTGGGGACAACCATACTGCCACCGGACGCACCGCGCACAACCCAATAGGTGAATCTGTCTGTCGGGTCGTATGGTCCGACTATCAACCCCGGTCGGACGATAATCGCGTTATCTCCGAAAACTGATAGTACTTCTTGCTCGCAATGGTACTTCAACGCTCCGTAGGTTGCACCTGTTAATTCTGTGGAGTAAGGATCATCAACCATGGCGCATGGATACTCTTCCGTCATGTCATCGGCGGCAGTGTCTGCATAGACGGAAATTGTCGAAACAAACACGTATGTGTCGGTTACATCGCGCAATTCGGTGCAACTCTTTTGTACATCAGCAGGTAGGTATCCGCATGTGTCTATAACAGCATCGTATCTCCCGCTACTTAATTGTTCAAATGATTCTTTCCTGTCGCCAATAACTTCAATGATATTAGAATGCGAAATATGGAGTAGATTCTTACCTCGATGATAAACAGTAACAGTATG
>JAEUSO010000394.1 GCA_016788605.1 Candidatus Kapaibacterium sp.
ACGGTGCCAATATCTCGCGCATACGTTTCTTCGCCCGAACAACCCAGTTGCGTACCGTTGTGACCGGAACACCAAGCTGTTCCCCTATTTCCTCATAACTCATGCCATTGTACATCTGAAGTACAAGTGCTTCGCGGTACTCGTCGGGCAGTAAGTCCAATGCCATCGTAATGAGCCGAGCCGTTTCTTGCGATTCCACCTGTTTATCCGCAGTGGGTAGGTGAAAATCCTCGAACATTACCGCGTTCGTTTTATGATCGCGTTTGTAGTTGAGGCACAAATTGCGGGCTATACGCAGCAAGAATGCCGCCACGTTGGTCATGACACGCTCAGTGCTGACGCTATTTAGGAAACGGATGAACGTATCTTGGAACACATCGTCGGCGGCAGTGCTGTCGCCAAGGATTTTCCGGCAGTAGAGGTACACACGCTGACCATGACGCGAATACAACTCTGCAAACGCACGTTCGCGCTCTGCGCCATGCTCTGCAAGCATGTAATAGAGGTCAACATCGTTATGGAGATTATACTCGTTTTTCATGGTGCCATCAGTAACACTCCCGTTCCGGACTATGTTTCAGGCGTTCCGCGCCGACCGCCAAGCAATCCCGACAAACCGAACACGCTGCCTGCAACACCACCTGCGATATGGGCGAATTGTGATACAGTATCTGGTTGGAACGACGCGATTATCTCACGTCCGAGGAAGAGACAGACCACCACGAGAAATGTTACAGGCAGTTCCCCATTCCGGTAATTACTGAACGAGGATAGTACAATCATCATAAAGACAATCCCGCTTGCGCCAAGCAGTCCGGTTGAGAAGAAGATGTTATTGAGCAACGCTGTCACCATAGCGGTTACCATTATCATCACAAGCAGACGACCCGAACCGTATTTTTCTTCAAGGAGCGGTCCTAAAACAAGTATAAGCGTAAAATTTGCTAAAAAGTGATCCCACCCGGAGTGTCCGAGCACATGACTGAATAAGCGGAAAAATGAGAGGAGTGAAAAGCCATCGGCATAGGTGCTGAAAAGATACTGATTGGCGTATCCACCTGTGCTGACATTGATTAGCAGTGCGGCTAATGCCGAAACTGTCAGACCTATTGCTACCGGTGCATTAAAGCGTATAGTCATTTCACGAGAGGTTAAAGTGCTTAGACAATCTGATTTTGATTACCCGTTATCGATTTCTCTGAATCATCATATAGCACGAATTGATGTGTTCTGTATTTTGGCGGCGGAATATTCACAAACATTATCAAGAGGAAACTTATGGACTTCGGTACTATTATACCAATCGTCCTCATCATATTCTTTTTACTTTCCACCTTTACTACTGTCGGTCAAGGCACGGTGAAGGTGATAACTATGTTCGGCAAGTATAGGAGGATATTAACGCCGGGCTTGAATTTCAAGCTGCCGATTATCGAGAAAGTCCACAAAACAATCTCCATCCAGAATCGCTCTGCCGACCTCGAATTTCAAGCAATCACCGCCGACCAAGCCAATGTCTATTTCAAGGCGATGCTGCTTTACTCAGTGTACGACCAACAGGAAGAAACTATCAAAAGCGTGGCATTCAAGTTTATTGACGAGAAGAATTTCATGCAAACGCTTGTCCGCACTGTCGAGGGAACCGTACGCTCATTTGTGGCAACAAAGAAACAAGTTGAGATACTCCGCCTCCGTAATGAGATTGTTCATGAAGTAAAGCAACATCTTGACGATTCGCTTGCGGAATGGGGCTACCACTTGATTGACCTGCAAATCAACGATATTACTTTTGATCATGCTATAATTGAGTCAATGGCAAAAGTTGTTGCTTCGCAGAATTTGAAGGCGGCTGCCGAAAACGAGGGTCAAGCGTTACTCATTACTAAAACCAAACAGGCGGAAGCAGAAGGAAATGCCATTAAAATTGCAGCAACCGCAGAGCGTGAAGCACAGCAACTGCGCGGTCAGGGTATCACGCTGTTCCGCGAGGAGGCGGCAAAGGGTATGAGCATTGCTGCAAAAGAAATGAAAGACGCCGGTTTAGATTCGTCATTGATTTTGTTCCAAATGTGGACAGAAGCCATAAAGCATGTTGCCGAACACGGAAAGGGTAATGTCATTTTCCTTGACGGCTCGCCCGAAGGCATGGAAAAAACAATACGTCAAGTGATGGCTATGGATATGAATCGCATGGGGAAGAATCAATAATAACCACTATTCGTTTGCATATCTGATGTGCAGTACCGATGTTCGCGCCGGATTTTTACCCACGAAACTCAATAACAGGAGATACTATGACATTCCCCGAAAATCTTAAATATACGAGCGACCACGAGTGGATTCGTGTGGACGGC
>JAEUSO010000395.1 GCA_016788605.1 Candidatus Kapaibacterium sp.
AACAGGTATAAACGTCGTGTACAGTTTGCGGCTTAGATAATGATCATTTGCACGGTGCGCCGAGTTCACAAACGTCGAATATCGCTTTTTAAGAAACGACGTATTGAGCATGAATGTGAACGTTGTACTTTGAACCTGCCGCCAATGACAAAGCGATGATTGAAAAATGTATGACGGTTTTCGGTATTTCACTGCATACCGGTCGGGATAATCCGGCGGATGAATGACAATATCTGCTGTACGTAAATCGCGCCATGAATGGGGATTGTAGATGCGAGGACGATAAGAGAACACATCATCTTTATGCTCAAGGAAGTCATCAATCATGCTCATACAGTGAGGAACATGTAAATAATCGTCTTCGCAAAAATAGACCCACGCATCATCGCCTGCTTCTAGTCCGGCTTTGAATGAATGTCTGATTGACTCATCATTACCATACGATCCGTTCGTGAGTTTGATTGAATGCCGCGATGAATAGGACGCAAAAAAGTCCATCATCTCGTCGCTGAGTTTATCACCTACGATGCGTATGGTATGATCAACCGATTCAAGCGATTCAGCCAAACTATTGAAGCACAGTTTAATAAGAGTGCGCTTATCAAGATTGAAAGGACGGGGATTGTTATTCACCGCATTGACAATATCGCAGGCACGGAACACAACTGTGTAATGACGATTGCTCATAGCTTATCCTTATGATACTCCAAGTTCCGTATATAATTTTTCAGTGATACGTTCCGGCGAGTACATATCAATTCTCGAAGAAGCATAGGATGATACTTCTTCATAGAATGCTTCATCATTCAACAGGCGATTGCCTAACTCGATCGCTTGTGGAATATCAAACGGCGTTTCAAGTGTTGTTTGCGGGAACAATATCGGTCCGTGACCTGTGTTTTTTGTTGTAATTATGGGTATGCCAAGGGCAGCAGCATCTAAGACATACCTTCCCCACGTATAACGCTCATCAAGGTTAATCCATAAGATATTCTCACGAATCTCATTAAAGTATGCAGGCAGATTCCGTTCTGGTATTATCTGAATTGAGTCGTCTTTGTATAGCTGATATGTACGGTCTATCAGAACGTTTTTGTTTGTAATCGTACCATAGGTGAAATAATTATGAAAGAGTGTCCGCAATGTCCGCCGTAGTGTTTTCTGATATCCGACGATTGGCAGACCAAGTGCAGAAGCCACTGAATAGTCATTCCATCTGTTTAGCATAAACGGACAAACAAACACACGTTGCTTACGTTCCGACTTTGTCAATGCTAGTGAACGGATACCCCGCACAGGATAAGGAATACCAACGTATGCAACAGGAGTATTCGTCAGAGATTGTAAAAATTGCGTTGCATAGATATTAATACAATTGACAAGTGTGCTGGCATTGAATAATGGTCGGATAGTTCCAAGCGGTTTAAGGAAATCGCGCATATCACCTTCCAACAGTGATACCCACTTAACGTTAGCTTTCCGTCGCTCAGCTAAGGAAATATATTTTCCTGAATACACAGGATTAGATAATCCGTTCGTATTGCATATAACTATATCGTGTGTATTTACATCGTGTTCCGTCACTTGGTGGTGATCGCAGTAATTACCTTCTGTTGCCAATACCCATGCCTCGATACCATTCATATATGGTATCATGTGTTGCTCGTCTTTCCACGACCAGCGACCTCGATTATCACCAATAACAAGTACACGGGGATGTGACATTATGCAACCTCTGTAAAATTCTTAAACTCTCCTACACGAATACCTGTTTTCTTTTCAAACCAATCTGTAACAGCTACTGCAAACGGTCTCTTTGCTTTTGCTTTAACAGGATCAAACTTCGATGTCCATTCCCTGTCGCGCTCTATCGCCTCATTCATCGAGGCAGGATGTGTTCCGGTGAATGGGGCGGTTTCAAAGCAGTAATATTGAAACTCATCACTCGTAGGGATATTTGCACGAAGCCACGCATCGTCATGATACAAGCGTTGAAATGCATGTGCCTTTGCAACTTGAATCCTCGGATGCCGTACCCACCCATAATGAAAAATGCGGGCATCAGTTTGTACAGCCCTGATTTTTCTCATCGAACCATCACTATTCTTAACTCTAAATCCCTGTGCATCCGCCCACGAAGTAACGTTGCCGGTATTACGGAATACACGAACCTCGCGGCGATACCACTGCCGACCGACACCAATTCTATTATATGAACCGAAGAAGTGCAACCACCGGAAGAGCAATGCTTCCACATTAGGATTATCATCATACTTGTTCAGGTTAAACCTCACCGCATCGTAATCCTGTTCG
>JAEUSO010000396.1 GCA_016788605.1 Candidatus Kapaibacterium sp.
GCCGCATCGGTGTAGGTATAGTCGCCTTTCAATCCGCCACCGCCGAGAAGTGTTTTCGTTGTGTCGGTGCGGTGTTGTTCGTAGTTATCAAGTGCGTTGATTTCTTTGCGGATTGCATCCGCTTTGTCGGGGGGAAGCACGGCAAGAAACGCCTCGTCGGGGTAATACCAGAGCAACGCTGTTGCCGCACCCGAACCGGCGACGCTGTGTTGCACTTTCACCGCCACAAGTTTGCTGAGCAGCGGGAAGCGTTGGCGTGTCATCTGAATCTCGGTGCGTTGCTGTTGCTCCGCCGAGCGCAGTGCGTATAGCGCGTCGAGTTCGTCTGCCATGCGCGGGTGGTTGGCTGTTTGCTCCGGTGTGGCAGAGAATATCAGAACGCGGTCGCTTTCAATACCGTTAGCATCCCTGCTCTCGTGTGTTATCAGCAGTGGCGCGATTGCATGAACAGAATCGCTATTGTTTCGCAGTGTTGCCGCAATATCTAATTCATCTATGGTGATGCCGAATTTCAGAACAGCGTTGTCGGTGTTCTCGTAACCGAATTGCTTCGCCGTTGCGCCGAGTTTTGCTTGGTCAAGATTGATTGCCGTCTGTTGGTTTTTCATGTTCGCCATAAACACGTTCAGTGCTTCGGGACGGTCGGAAGAGAAGCGCAAAACGGCGTTAGTGCTGAATCCCTGCGCTGTGCTGCGGATGCCGAGTTTCACCAATTCATCCTTGTTGAGAGTCAGTGCTGATAATGTGCGGATGCGGTCGGGAATCGCCACTGCTCCGGTTGAGCGTACGTTATATGGTGTGGCAATATCCGGTGCAGAATTTTCCATTGCGGTTGTAGTACTCGGGCTTGTTGTGCGGGTACTACTCTTCGCCAAATCAGCGTATGTTTTTGCTGTGGTTTGGACGGATGTTTCTTGTACCGTTGTGTTACCTGCGGGTGCTTGTGCGATGGCGGCTGTGCTAGATGCATCAGCTACCTGTGCGGGCGGCTGAGTATCGGGCTGCACGGTTGTGAACCATACAATCGCGGCTGCCGCGCCGCTAAGGATTGTTGTGCCTAACATGATGTTTCTCCATTGAATCGGGGTGGGCTGAACGCGGCTCGGAGGAGTGGGAGCTGTTTGCTCAGAATGGGGCGCGTCCGCGAGCAATGAGCGAAGCTCATCCTCCGACCAAAGTTCCGTCTTGCTCTCGAACGCAGCCGCCGAATTCAATAGTTCGTTGATTGTCTTGTGTTGTTTCATAGTTCTGTGGGCTTTGATACGCCCGAAGTTGTTTGCACTGTGGGATGTGTGAGTGTGTGAATTACAGATTGCCCGCCGCTTCGATGCCGCCGCGTACTATACCGGGGTCGGGTATGCCATTCTCTTCGCCTGCGGCGGATTGCTCGAAGTGTGTGCTGCCCAAAAGTTTTGCCAGCCGCCGCTTGGCGCGGAAGATCCGCACCTTGATGCCGGAGATTGTGCCGCCTTGCACATCCTGAATCTCTTTATGCGAGAGACCGGAAATCTCCGCCATTATCAATGCTTCGCGTTGCTCGGCGGGCAGTTTATCCAATGCTGTGTAGAGAATCCGCACATCGGTTGCGGCTTCGGGGCTTGTGTAATTCTCGAAGAGGTCTTCGATTTGTTCGTCGCTCATGCGGTCTGCTCGGCGGAACTTGCGCTGCTGCGCCACGCGGGTGGCAATCGTAAAGAGAAAGCTGAGAAACGCTTGGTCTTCGCGCAGTTGCTCGAAATGTTCGTATGCCTTGAGTACCGTTTCTCCCACCACATCTTTTGCTTCGTCGCGGTCGCGCACCAAACTCAGTGCGTAGCGTTCCAATCGGTACTGCACCGGCTTGAACAGGTGCATAAAGCGTTCTTGTTTTGCTGTCTGGTTCATGTCGGAGTATTCCCCAGTTGTTGATATGCCGCAGAACGTGTGCGGCTGTTCGGAGTATTGCGGCGTGGATGAATGACTATCGTTACCCTGCCGCCCGCAACCTAAGAGAATGACCTGAATGGAGAAGTTACAATTGTAGAGAAAAAGAATTTTCATGGTGGCGTTCTGTGTGCAGGTACAATACATGTGTTGCATAACGGCATCGCACCTTTTCCCTTTACCCATAACCACCGCCTGCCGGAAAGCGAAGTCCGCCGCTGCCCGGACGTTCTTGCGTTCAGCTTCCAACTAATACCCTCACGTACAGACGTGCCGCGGCGCGTCTCTACAAACCAAACTCACTCTCCACCAGTGAGGGTTGAGGAGAGGTCTCACACCAGAACCGCAGATACAAATTGTCTTTCGTGCTTTCCGAACT
>JAEUSO010000397.1 GCA_016788605.1 Candidatus Kapaibacterium sp.
TAGTCCGATACGCTCGCGCTCCAACGCAGCAAGTATAGACGGGTAGAACTCCTTATCCGCAGTTTGGAATATTCCTTTTGTTGAAACGGTGATATGAAACTCATCGCAAACGGCAAATCCCGTACGGACTTTACCAAAGTCAAATGCAGCGATTCGCTTGCCTCTTATGAACGCACTAATCTCGCTATGCTTCAGTACAATACTCTTCGGCGAAGGTGTTGGATGTTCCTTCCCGAGACCCTCATTAGGTGTTTCCTGTGTTATATTATCGTCGTGCATTGCTTCGTTGAGGTATCACAAAATGAATGGTTGTGCCGCTGCCAAGTGTTGATTCAACTTCGATTGTACCTTTATGTATTTCCGCAGCACGAAGCATGATCATAGTACCGATGCCTGTTCCGCCATACTGCCGGTAATTGGAAAAATACGGCTTCAGAAAATTCTCCGCAGTGTGCTCGTCCATTCCCCGTCCGGTATCACGAATCGAGATACGCAGTATTGCATGATGTACCGACGCACGAAGTTCAATCGTACCCGACTCGCCGCTGAGTGCACGGATACCGTTCTCAACAGCATTGCGGAGAGCGCGAATCATCTTCTTCGCATCAATGTTAGCAACACAGGATTGCTCTTGAATCATGAAATGCACGTGGGCAAAACTTGGGTCGTCGAATTCGTGGGCAATCTCTAAGAAGAGTGTCGTCACATCGGTTGGTACGGCATTGAGATGTTCGTCGCGCCCGATGCTGACAATATCACGCACTCGGTGGAGCAAGAGTTCCGCCTGATGCTGTATGCGCTTGCGTTTATCCTCGTACTTGTCGGGAACGGTACTCTTCAAATGTTCAGCATTCAGTTTGATAATCGAAAGGTTTGTCTGCATGTCGTGGGCAAGCTGCGCCCAATTCACCAACCGTTTTTTCTCCAACTCGTCGGTAATATCAACACCTGTAATAAGCACACCGTCGAACGCACCGGTTAATGAGCGTAAGGGTACGCCATTGAAGATAATCTCACGCTCGGATGATGACGTTTTCAGCGTCAGTTTTTGCGACTGCTCCATACGGGATGAAACAATGTTTGCTGCAAAACTTTCGATAATACGTTGATACTCTTCATTGCAATAGAACCGAAGCACACGGCGCAGAGGTGTTGTGGTATCCATTGCAAACAACTCCCTGCCCTTTGCGTTTATTCTTCGAAGTTTCATATTCCTGTCAATGAGCAGCGCAATACTATTTGAGCCATACTCGATTGCCGCGCTGAAATACCGGCGATAACGCAACGCACGCAAGAGCAATACAAGAAAGATAAGCAATACTGCCAATGGCAAGCCGTAGGTACGTGTCAATGACCATATCCTATTTGATATGTAGGATGCGTTTTGAAGAAGATGATACTCACGTGCTGTATGAGTTGAACGAACTAATATCTGCGAGCCAATGTGTTGGATAGAGGGACTTTGTCGAAATGCGTCAAACACATCTCGTACATCACAGAGAATCGTTCCGTCCGCATCCATTACGAGAAGACCGTTCGCAAACAGGACAACAACTGTGTCATCAGATACACTCATGGCAAGCGGCTCGTAGAGACCGGCAGGCAATATGAATTGTTGTTCCTTGCCATTATGCGGTTGTAAATTCCTGTGCGCGACTGCATACCCGCCATTACGTGAACACAACGAGTACAGCGACGTACCGGATGCTGCCGCGATTCCCTGCACGTTTGGCAATACACCAATGATTCCGGCATTGTATTCTGTAAGATATTCAAACGACATCATGCCGTCGTTCACCGGATAGCCGACAATACCCGACGTATCCTTTGCCACTAATGCAACGCCTGAACGCCGCCCTTTCTTAGCCACACGTTGCAGCGACAGCAGACCATCCAAACACTGAACCGATAGAATCTCGATTGGTGTTTCGATAAGCAAGGTTGTTTGATTCGATACTGTTTTGCCAATCTCGTCGGGACGAAGACCGACGGCAAGAAGCAGTGGTGATTGCACAGTTCCGGCGGTTGAGAATGCATACAGCGAATCACCGCGAAACCCGATACACACCCACGTTCCGCCAATCCATGCCGCATGGATAACACCATCAATTCCCGGAATGACAAATTGTTGCTGCTGGGTGACAGTGCCAATCATAACCGTAACAGGTGAAGCCAAACGGCAGAGAACTACAGATGTGGATGTATTGCCATGATTAGTACGTGAGAATGCCAACCATTGTTGAAAATCAGAACTGACTGTGGCAATTTGTTTTGCCTGTAGTACT
>JAEUSO010000398.1 GCA_016788605.1 Candidatus Kapaibacterium sp.
TCTATATCGGCAAAGCAAAGAATATTCGTAATAGGGTTCGTCAATACTTCGACCGGAACAGACATCTTGATGCGAAAAGCAAAGTTTTAGTATCAAAAATTGCGGATGTGGAATGTATTGTCACGGATTCTGAAGCCGAAGCGTTGATTTTAGAAAATATCCTAATCAAACAGCATAAGCCCAAATACAACATCCTTCTCAAAGACGATAAATCATATCCGTATATCCGCATAACCAACGAAGAATACCCGCGCCTGTTTTCTACCCGAACGGTTATCCGCGACGGCAGCAAGTATTTTGGTCCATACACCGATGGCAGGTATTTGTATTCCCTTCTCAAAACCTTGCGTACCCTCTTCCCCATCCGAAGTTGCGATCTGCCTCTTACCGAGAGAACGATTGACGACCGAAAGTATAAAGTGTGCCTTGATTATCATATAAAGAAATGCGAGGGTCCTTGTGAAGCAATCGTTGGCAGAAAACACTATAACGAGCATATAAAACTTGCTTCGCAAATCCTGCAAGGTAAAACACGCGACGTTGAAAAGCAGTTGGAATCTCAGATGTCAGACCTTGCCGCCGAAATGAAGTTTGAAGATGCGGCTCAAATCAGAAACAGGTTGCAAATGCTCCGTGAGTATTCAGCAAAGCAGAAAGTAATGACAACGGAATTGGTGGACAGGGATGTGGTTGCATTTGCGCGTGACGCCCACCAGGCATGTACTGTGATTTTTACAATACGCGACGGTAAACTCACAGGCAAACAACAGTTCATCGCTTCCAATGTGCTTGATACTCCCGACCATGAGATAGTGCAGGCATCCGTTGAGCGTTGGTATTCCGAGAATGATTTTGTGCCGGATGAAGTCCATCTTCCGCTTGAGCTTGATAATTTAGAATTCCTCAATGATATTCTTCGTTCCAAACGCGGCTCAGCTGTTGAGATTCTTGTCCCCAAAATCGGTGAAAAAAAGAAACTCATCACAATGGCTCAAGCAAATGCAGAGTTCATTCTGCGTGACTTGCATTTGGAGCAACTGAAACGTGACGAAGCAATACCACGGGCAGTTTCCTCATTGCAACGCGACTTACGGCTTCCCCGTCCGCCCCGCAGAATCGAATGTTTTGACAACTCGCATTTGCAAGGAACGGATTACGTTTCTTCAATGGTAGTGTTTGTTGATGGTCGCCCTAAAAAAAGTGAATACCGTAAATACAAAATAAAATCATTCACAGGCAACGATGATTTCCGTGCGATGCAGGAAGTTGTCGAGCGGCGTTACTCGCGCTTACTTGAAGAAAAGCAGACGTTGCCTGATTTAATAATCATTGACGGCGGCAAAGGTCAGCTCTCACATGCATATGAAATACTAAGCGGCTTAGGGATGGCGAAGAACGTCCCCGTCATCGGGCTAGCGAAACGCTTGGAAGAAGTGTTCCTGCCCGGTGAATCAGATTCAATTATATTACCCCGTACTTCAAGCAGTTTACGACTTATCCAACAGCTCCGAGATGAGGCACACCGCTTTGCAATTACGTTCCACCGTGAGTTACGCTCTAAACGGACTCTTCAAACATCATTGACCGATATTCCCGGTATCGGTGATAAAACAGCACACAAACTTTTAACTACCATCGGCTCTGTTGATACCGTTGCCAAGTCAACATTTGACGAACTGAAATCAGCAGTCGGCGAAGCAGCCGCACGCAAAGTGTTTGATTATTACTCTACATCCGGCAACGAAATGGAATCTGACCGAACGGCGGATGAACAAGACAATTCATATCATAACAATAAGGAATAGAAGAAGCGCATGGGAACATCGCTAACGATGCTTGCCGAGAATCTATCGAAGCTGGCAAAAGAACAAGAACACACGGAATATCACATACCTACTCTTTGGCTGAATGATTTTTCCGCCAATGGCGATTCCGTCATCACAAATCCTGCACAATGGCTGTACTCGATTATAAAATCAATACTCAAGAAGCCATATAACGATAAGGAGAATAATCGAAAGAAGTATTCCGCCCGGTATTATGACGGTTGGCTTCATGATGCCAAAATTTACTCACTGTATGTCAGGCATTTCAGTGCTTACGACCACGATGGCGATGGCAGCATAAACCCGTTTCTTTCGGCAAATGGCTGGCGTCGCCTGCAAAAACGACCCGAACATCGAAAAATCGCTGACGAAGAAGAGTGGCGGCCTCAAGAGCGTCGCCGCCATTATTGCCGGGGCCGGCAAGAACAAGCACGGGCAGATTCCGCTCGCCG
>JAEUSO010000399.1 GCA_016788605.1 Candidatus Kapaibacterium sp.
TACCACCGCCGATGTTCCGCATGGTGCGCGGTTCTTTCCTTCCGTGTTGGTCAATCCCGACGGTACGCCCGAACAGCGTAAGAATGTGATAGCGTTATATGAACGCGACGGAGGTTTGCTATGGAAACATTACGAACAATACAAGAATATCAATGAGTCGCGGCGTGGACGCGAACTCGTGCTGAGTTCTATTGCAACAATCGGCAATTATGATTATTCGTTGCTCTACGTGTTCCGCCAGGACGGCGGTATTGAAGTTCAAGCGCAACTGACGGGTATAATGCTTCCAAAAGGCGTTGAGGATACAACCGTCACCACACACGATCAGTATGGCGGTCATCTTGTAACACGGCGCGTTGTTGCTCCCAACCATCAGCACTTTTTCAGCTTCCGCATTGACCCCGATATTGACGGTACGGCAAATACCATCAGCGAGATTGATGCGTGGGCACCTCCGGCAGGAACGAAGGAAAATCCGAATGGTAATGCTATTGTCATGGATGAAGTGAAACTGAGGAACGAACGTGAAGCGCAACGGAACATGAGTTTGGAAAAATCGCGTGTTTGGAAAATAGCAAGCGCATCGGCAAAGAATACGCTCGGCGCGGCAACATCGTTTTTGCTTATTCCTGTAGAGAACGCCGTGCCGTATCTCTCGAATGACAACATCATCCGTAAGCGGGCGGGATTCTTGAACAACCACCTGTGGGCTACGCGCTACAAGCCGCATGAACTCTACGCAGCAGGCGATTACCCAAGCCAGTCGCACGGTGGCGACGGGCTTCCGGCGTTTGTTGCGGACAATGAATCCATCGAAAATGAAGACCTTGTCGTATGGTACACAATGGGTATCACCCACCTGCCGCGCAACGAAGAATATCCCATTATGAATGTTCATAAGGGCGGCTTCAAGCTCTACCCCGCCGGATTCTTCGATTACAATCCCGCAATGGATGTGCGGTAGTTCTGTTCATCAACCTACGTAAAACAACAAAGGCGTAACAAATACTCATTACGCCTTTTGTCTATCTTCTTTGCTACTTATTACTTCGTCGTCGTCAGTACGGTATCCACAATGCCATACGCAAGTGCCTCGTCGGGACTCATATAGTTATCGCGGTCGGCATCCGCCTTGACGGTATCATAATCCTTACCTGTATGTGTTGCAATCACCGTATAGAGCATATCGCGGATACGGAGCATTTCCTTCGTATAGATTTCAATATCCGTTGCCTGTCCTTGCGTGCCGCCAAGCGGTTGGTGCATCATGATACGGGAGTGCGGCAGTGCATAGCGTTTGCCTTTTGTTCCCGCGCAAAGCAGCACTTGAGCCATTGAGGCAGCCAAACCCACGCAATAGGTTGAGATGTCGGGTTTGATAAACTGCATGGTATCGTAAATCGCCATGCCCGCCGTTACGCTTCCGCCCGGCGAATTGATATACATGAAGATGTCTTTGGTCGGGTCTTCGCTCGAAAGAAAGAGCAACTGTGCTATTGTGAGTGAGGCAACGTAATCGTCAATCGGTGTTCCGATAAAGATGATGCGCTCTTTCAGGAGCCGCGAATAAATATCATACGAGCGTTCGCCACGACTTGTTTGCTCAATCACATACGGAACAAGCTGGTCGGTCAGGTTCAAGGGGTAGTTTGTTGTCATTATCCAGTATTCTACAAAGTGAGTAAGTTCTATGCCGCGCTCCGACGCAAAGGGTTATGATTTATTGACCTGCTTGCAACAGATGCGATGCCATTGAAACGGAAAAGACGGCAGCGCAATATCATTACACGTGCCGTCTTCACGTTTTGCTGTTATCAAAGAGTGTTAGCTGAGTTTGTCATTATCATCGGATAACAATTCTTCTTGTTCCTGTTCCTCCGCTTCTGCACGGGCTTCAAGCTCATCAAGGAAATCATCCAACGGACGCTCTTCGATTGTAACAGTATCAAGAAGCATCCGCGAAACTTTCATTTCAAGAATTTGCATTTGTTGTTGCTCATCTTGGAAATACTCGCGTATTTGCTCAACAGTCATATTCACCGACTGCGCCACTTCATTGAGGTCGTCATCGGTAACGACAATGTTATCACGTTTAACGATGGCATCAACAATAAACTCCCACCGTACTTGTTTTTCTGCTTGTGGCAGATAAAAACGGACCAACTGCTCGTCGGGAATACGCTTCAGTTGCTGATCGTTTTTGTTTTTCTCGCGCACCTCTGCAACCATTTCCTGTGCAACACGGACCACCAACGATGCAGGTACGTCAAACTCAT
>JAEUSO010000039.1 GCA_016788605.1 Candidatus Kapaibacterium sp.
GAGCACCGCGGCCAGAGACAAAAATTTCATTGTCTTGCATAAACGAAACAAGAACATAGTACGGAATGTCTTCTTCGACGTCGTATGTGTGACGTTGGATGAAGATTGTATTTTCGCGCCGCCGCAACCCTATAAGCGGACAGGGAACAAACCCCTGCAAAACGCGGTTATGAAACGAGATTTTCAATGGAGTTTGGCACATGCCTGTATTGACGATTGACGGTAGGAAGATAGAAACACAGCCGGGGAAAACGATTATCGAGGCAGCACTTGATAATGGAATCAGCATCCCGCATTTTTGTTGGCATCCCGCACTTTCGGTGGCAGGGAATTGCCGTATGTGCTTGGTACAAGTCGGCTCGCAAAAGAAAAACGCCGAGGGTCAGCCCGAAACGGACGGTGACGGCAATCCCGTGATTGCGTGGATTCCTAAGTTGCAGATTGCGTGTGCAACGCCGGTTACCGACGGGATGTATGTTGATACATCGGGCGAGAAAACCACAAAGGCGACGAATGCCGTGATGGAGTTCCTTCTTATCAACCATCCGCTCGACTGCCCGATTTGCGATGAAGCGGGTCAGTGCAAATTGCAAGAATACGCATACCGTTTCTCTAAGGGCGAAAGCCGCTTCGACGAATTGAAAAACCATAAAGACAAACGTGTGCAATGGGGTCCGGAAGTGATGTTCGACGGCGAGCGTTGCATTTCCTGCTCGCGTTGCATCCGCTTTGCCGAGGAAGTTGCCGAGCAACCCGTGATTTCGTTTGTTCAGCGCGGCGACCATGTGACGATTGAAACATTTGAGGGCACGCAATTCGATTCACCGTATTCGATGAATGTGATTGAACTGTGTCCGGTGGGCGCACTGACAAGTATTGACTTCCGTTTCAAGGCGCGTGTATGGGACATGAGTTTCAACGACAGTATTTGTCCCGGTTGCTCACGCGGATGCAACATTCAAATCGGCGTGCGCGATAATACCATTCTCCGCCTTGAGCCGAAAACAAACCCGCACGTGAACCAATACTGGATGTGCGATGCAGGACGCAACACGCAATACGCATGGGTGAACGAGAACCGTATTTCCGGTGCGTGGCTTCGCAAGGGCGGGACTCTTCAACAATCGGATTGGAAAGAATCATATTCTTCGTTTGCAGCATCGCTCAAGCAATTCTCCGGTAAAGACGTGATGTTTATCTTGAGCGGCATGGCAACGAACGAGGACGCATACCTGACTCAGAAACTCGCAGCGCATATCAAGAGCACGAATGTTGTGTTTATCGAGCGTAACGATGCGTCGTTCGGCGATACAAAACTCCGCTCGGCAGACCGCAACGCCAATAGCAACGGTATGGCGGCACTCGGCATCAAATCGCTTGCACCCACAGCACTTGCCTCTGCATTACAAGGTGTTAAAGCGGTTGTTGTCGTCGGCGATGAAATCATTCGCGGTAATGAAGAGATTGCATCGGCTGTCCGCTCGTTGGCATTTGTCGGTGCGTTATCATTCAACCACTGCCAGACAACCGAAGCTGCCCATGCAGTATTAGCAACAGCCACTTATGCAGAATCCGAAGGCACATTCACGAATCTCAACCGCCGCGTACAGCACTTTACGCCCGCGATTGTCACGACCGAGAACATGCGGATTATGGGTATGAAGATGAGCCGCTTGGACAAATTCGGCGCACATAACGACCGCTGGACGCAAGGCGATAAGCGCGACTGCAAACAAAGTTGGCGCATTGTGCAAGGAATTGCCAATGAATTAGGCGCTGGCTGGTTGTACAAATCAAGCGAAGATATTTTTAATGAAATGGCACTCACCCTGCCGGCATTCAAAAACATGAGCTACGATATGCTCGACACATATCTTGGCGTTGCATTAGACAAAGGTCACGCACCCGAGCCGGTCGGCATCATTTACGAATCGCACACTTTGAAACCGAACTAAACCAACGAAGAAATTATGACGGACATACTCCAGTTTATCTTTACGAACCCGTTCACGTCGGCGGTAGCCAAGGGCGGTTTGGTGCTCAACGTTATTCTGATTGTTGCGGCGTTCCTTGTGTATGCCGAACGGAAGGTTTCTGCTTGGATGCAGTTTCGCGTTGGTCCGAACCGTGTGGGTCCGCTGGGCTTGCTGCAATCCTTTGCCGACGTATTAAAGCTCTATACCAAAGAAGATATTGTTCCTGATAATGCCGACAGGTTTTTCCACCGTCTTGCGCCGTTGATTGCGATTGCCATTGCGCTTGCGATTCTCTGCGTGCTGACTCCGGCAAGTTATATCACTATCGGCGATGTGAAATACTACATCTCTATTGCCCCCAATGTGAACGTCGGCGTTCTCATCATTCTTGCGCTTACGTCTGTGGCGGTCTATGGAATCACGCTTGCCGGTTGGTCGTCGAATAACAAGTATTCGCTCATGGGTGGTTTGCGCTCGTCGGCACAGATGATTTCCTACGAACTCTCGATGGGTCTCTCGCTTGTGGGCGTACTGATGCTTGCCGGCTCGCTTGATATGAATAAGATTGTCGCATCGCAAGCAAACGGCGTATGGAATATCGTTACGCAACCATTAGGGTTTATCATCTTCTTGGTGTCGTCGTTTGCCGAAACAAACCGCGCACCATTCGACTTGCCCGAAGCGGAGCCGGAACTTGTGGGCGGATACCACACGGAGTATTCCGGCATGAAATTCGGGTTGTTCTATCTTGCGGAATATGCCAACATGTTCACAGCGTCGGCGGTGATTACAACGCTCTTTTTGGGCGGCTACCACGCTCCCGGACTAAGTACGGTATTCTCGTTACTTGGTTTGAATGTAGTGGAAGGCGACCTGCTGATGGTGCTTATACAAGTCGGTACATTCGCCGCGAAGGTCGGCTTTATGTTGTTCTTCTTTATTTGGGTTCGCTGGACTCTACCCCGTTTCCGCTACGACCAACTCATGAACTTAGGATGGAAAGTATTACTCCCGCTCTCGTTGGTGAATATCATCCTTACGGGCGGTGTCATGCTCGCTCTGCAACAACTCAGCATTCTGTAATCGTATCACCACATCATCAGAAACGCAACCACAGATAGAACACACCATGAACGTAACAACAAACACCGAATCACAGCGACTGAATTTTTGGGAAAAGCTCTACCTGCCCGAAATAGCAAAAGGTATGGCGGCAACATTGCTCACGATGTTCAAACCGAGCATGACACGGGAATATCCCGAAGAGCGTTGGGAGCCGCTTGGCAGCTATCGCGGTCGTCCGGTGTTAGTCATGGAAGAAGAAGGTGAACGCTGCGTTGCGTGCGGATTATGCTCGCGTGTGTGTCCGGCGCTTGCTATCGAAGTACAAGCCGATGAGACATTGGAACGCGACAAAGAGCGTTTCCCCAAACTCTTTGAAATCAATATGCTCCGTTGCATCTATTGCGGATTCTGCGAGGAAGTATGTCCCGAAGAAGCAATCGTTATGAGTAAGGACTATGATATTGTATTTCACACGCAAGAAGAAGCACTCTTCGGCAAGGACAAACTCCTTGTTCCTGTTGCGCGGTTGCAAGAGCGGCTCGAATTTTTGCGACAGTATAAATAGCGTGTGAAATCATGGCAACATTGCAGCAGCCCGTGATTTCCGTCATGGGCTGTTCTTATGTTACAGTGTGCGTTTGTTTTCTACCTGATACTGTCACCAGCGAATGCCGCACATACAATGATAACGTGAACCATTATGATACCACGCATCAATTTCAAAGGCGATTGGATAAAGCCGCTCGGCGTTGTGTTGCTTGCGGTACTTGTGATTGCAATGCTCGGCTCGTTCGTGTACAGAATGTGGGTGAAACCACCGGTGGATGCCGCCCGTACCGAACTACCGCAAAATGCTGCGTATGCCATTCAACTGAATATCCTGAACGGGACAAGCGGACAAGGAATGGCTCGCACCGCAATGGACTACCTGCGAAACCGTGGTTTTGATGTGGTGGACATCGGCAATCATCCCGAAATCATAGCACGTTCGTATGTGATTGATTATACGGGCGATTCCGTATCGGCGGCACGGGTGGCGTATGCAATGGGTATCAGCCCAGCCCGTATCAAAACAGATCGCGACTCGAATCTATGTCTTCAATGCGGCGTAGTCATTGGTAATGACTATCCGTCGCTCAAACCATTTCAATAACAATCGAAAGAACAGTATTGGCAAAGAAAATCAAACTTGCGGATGCAAAAGCACTGGCGACATTTTGCGCCAAGCAAGCTGTAGAAAAATTAGCTGCCGACATCGTGCTGATGGACATCTCGGCTATTGACGGTTCGCCCACCGAGTGGTTCGTCATTGCCACATGTGCCTCCGATCCGCAACTCCGCGCCGTTTCAGAAACGCTCGAAGCAGCGACAAAGTCCGTTGGTATCAACCACCCGCGCACCGAAGGCAAGGACTCACAGAATTGGGTAATCCTTGATTACTTCGATGTGGTGGTGCATCTGATGAAACCCGAAGCACGATCATTCTACAAATTGGAAAAACTGTGGGGAGATGCAGATATGTTCACCCTCTCGGCAGCCGGACGAGTTGTGAAATACAAGGCGGATAAGAAGCAATCGAACCTGCTCGACGAAGCATAGCGCAACATCATCAACGATATTTAACCCAATAACATGTACGGATACCTCACACAGATTTTTCAGGATGCGCTAGCCGCCATTGGCGCAGAGGATGCACACCTTGTTTTTGAATCGCCCAAAGTCGAATCGCACGGCGATGCTGCAACAAATGTCGCCATGACGCTCTCGAAGAAACTTGGTAAGCCGCCAAGGACTATTGCAGAGAGTATCATAGCGGCACTGAATTACGATACGACGCTTGTTTACGCAGTTGAAATAGCGGGACCGGGTTTCATCAACATCAGGTTATCGGCACGCTATTTTACCAACGGGCTGCAAGGGCTGTTGGATGAAGGTGCGGCGTATGGTGCGAACACATCGGGTGCAGGTAAACGTGCGAACGTGGAGTATGTCTCTGCAAATCCTACCGGTCCGCTCCATCCCGGTCATGCACGGAATACCATGCTCGGTGATTGCATTGCCAATTTGTATAGGTGGAGCGGTTATGGTGTGACCCGCGAGTACTACTTCAACAACGCAGGCAACCAGATGAATAATCTTGCCCGTTCCATCCATGCGCGCTACCGTCAGCTTTTGGGCGAAAAGGACTATCCGTTTGATGAAGAGAACGGCTATAAAGGCGCGTACATTTTCACGATTGCCGAAGAGTTGGTAAAGAGTGCGGGCGACTCACTGAAAGAGCCGACCGACGAGAATCTAAGCGTATGCAGAAAGAAAGGCGAGGAATGGTGTTTTGCTTCTATCTTGAATACCCTTGCACGACTGAATGTGAAGCATGATGTGTTCTTCAACGAGCATTCACTCTATGCCGATGGCAAAATAACCGAAACCGTCGGGTTATTGCGCGACAAAGGGCTTGTGTATGAGCAAGACGGTGCTACGTACATCCGCACGAGCGAACTTGGCTTGGAGAAAGACCGTGTGATTATCAAATCCACTGGCGAGCCGACCTACAGATTGCCCGACATGGCATATCACGCAATTAAATGTCAGCGCGGCGATGATATCATCGTGGACATCTTCGGCAGCGATCACGCAGAGGTCTCGAAAGAAGTTGTTGCCGGAGTGAAAGCACTTGGCTACGACACTACGAAAATCCATATCATTCTACACCAAATGGTGCGTTTTGTTAAAGATGGTGCGGAGTACAAACTTTCGAAGCGCAACGGCGAGCAATACACGCTTGACGATTTGATGGATGATGTGGGAGTTGATGTTGTGCGCTATTTCTACTCAATGCGCTCCGCTGATACACAGTTGGTTTTTGATATCAATCTTGCACAAGAGCAAAGCGACAAGAATCCGGTGTTTTATTTACAATACGCCCATGCGCGTTGCGCCAACCTTTTTGCAAAAGCACAAGAGAAGGGGGTTACGATTGAGACATATACTTCGCTTGATCTACTCATACACCCAGCCGAGACAGCACTCATAAAAACGTTGCTCAAATTTCCGCTTGTTGTTCAACGGGCGACGCAAAACCTTGAGCCGCACACCATAGCCGATTACCTGCGCGACGTAGCTGCTGCGCTCCATGTGTTCTATCACGAATGCCGCATCCTTGATGCAGAGCCGCTACTAATGAACGCCCGCTTTGCATTGACACGCGCAACCCAAACAGTTCTGAAAAACGGACTCGCCATCCTTGGCGTGAACGCGCCCGACAAAATGTAATCAACCGATTCGCACAGCATCATGAAATCCCGTTCAGCACGCATTCTGAAATACAGTGTTGTCACTGGTATCCTCTTGATTCTGACCGGGGTTATCACCGTTGTTGTGTGTAACATGACCGTCGAACATCGAGCGGAGGGGGCATTGTATTCGGCAGTACGTGATGTGCCGTACCGAAAAGTCGCCATCGTTTTGGGTGCGAGTAAAATGCTGAACAACGGCTGGCAGAACTGGTATTTCCGCAATAGAATACTTGCAGCCGAACAACTGTACAAATCAGGCAAATGCAATTACTTGATTCTTAGCGGTGACAACCACATAGAAGGGTATAACGAGCCACAGGATATGAGGATGGAATTGGTACAGAGGGGGATACCCGATTCGGCACTGTACCTCGATTACGCAGGATTCCGCACGTATGATTCGATGGTTCGTCTTAAAGCGATTTTCGGTCAGGATTCCTGCATCGTTGTTTCACAACAATTCCATAACGAACGTGCTCTCTACATAGCCAATGCAGTCGGCATTCATGCAATCGGATTCAATGCGGAAGACATCAGTGACCACAATGGGATGAAAACAAAAATCCGCGAACGCTTTGCCCGTGTCCTTGTCGTTGCCGATGTGCTGTTCGGTCGTCACCCAAAGTATTATGGCGAGCCGGTGCCGATTGGCATTCCACAGCTAAAAGCCGACAGTTTGGGCGCAGTACATTGATAAAACAGAAAACCCCGCATTGTTAAAAATGCAGGGTCAGCTGTACGGGTATTAGCACCGTAGATTATTTATCTGTTTTATTTTGTGTTGTAGTGCTCGATCCAAAAATCTTCTTGAACTGAACCGGCTTTTCATCTGCTTTTACGATGCCCTTTACTGGTGTTTTGATGGGCTTGGGTGTAGTTGTCGCCGATGCAACGCCGGCAAAACCGATTGCCAAAACGAGTGCTGCAAATGTTGTTTTCATGATTGTCTCCTTCGTTATGAATATCCGCGCACAATGCGCTTGTTATTTGCGGGCTTCGATACGCAAAGGTTATATCAAGGTTGACAAAAATTTTTTTTACAGCGAAAAAAATTATACGGGCTTGAATTGCTCGAACGCTTGCAGACACGAATTGCAATAATACATTGCGCGGCAGAGGGTAGGTCCGAAAGGTGATGTAAGTCGTGTGTTGCCGCTTCCGCAATGCGGACATTCGGCATTCAAAAGAATCTCGGGTTCAAACTCGCCGCTGAACTTCTGCGGAAGTGCAAGACCGTGTTTGTGCAATGCGGCGCGACCGGCTTCCGTAACGCGGTTGCTGCTCCACGGTGTTGAGTAATCCACCGTCACGTCCACAGGCAATCCAAAGACCGATGCGGCATCACGAACACCATTACGCATAACATCAATCGCGGGGCATCCGACAAAGGTTGGCGTCATTGTTATAGCTATAGCATCGTCGTGAATTTCAACATTCGTAATCACACCCAAATCCACAACCGAGATTGTAGGTATTTCCGGGTCACTCACAGAATGCAACGCTTGATAAATTTCATCAACAGATGGTTGTACTGTAATCATGATGTTTGGTATGCGGTGGTTGTTTCTTGTGGCGAAAAATACAAAAGGTTGCTGCAACCATGTATGTCGCAACAACCTTAATTCATTACCAATCAGTTCCGCTTAGTGGCTGAGTCGGTGGCGCAGCGAGAGTATACCGACAGTTGAAAATCCGACAAGGAACATCAACTGGAATGGAATCGCCGCAATCTCGTTGTAGTAGAGCGAGGTGCAGATGCCAACAAAGAAATACGATGCGAGAAAAAGTTCGATGATTACTGCAATGCCAACTTTCTTTGCCACGTAATTTTTCTTTTCTTTCCATTGATCGTTGCCATCCACGAGTTTGAATTTCGGAGTGCGGACGAACTCGCTTTTCTTACCGAAGAGCGCCTCGAAGACAGCTTTGGTATTATTCACCGCTAAGCCCATGCTTCCAGCCATAAAAACAGGGAATAGCAACAAACGGCGCCGCCAGTCAAGGTGTATGTCTTTCTGTGCATGCAGGTAGAAAAGGAACGTGCTTATGGATGCGAGCACAAAGATGGACATGAGGGTGAAGAGGTCGTCGTAGCCGCCGAACTTGTTTTTGATAACAACCATTGGCACATTGAGCATCGCAACAACCAAGATGAACGGAAATACGATGTTGCTTGTCAGGTGGACGGTGCATTCGAGTTTCACCTTTAGCGACATGTTGGATTTCCAAACCGTAGGAAGCAACTTCAACGCCGCCTCGACTGCGCCTTTCGTCCAACGGAACTGTTGCGATTTCAGCGAGTTAATATCGGCGGGAAGTTCTGCGGGTGAGGTGACATTGTTCAAAAAGATGAACTTCCAACCCTTGAGTTGTGCGCGGAAGCTGAGGTCTAAGTCCTCGGCGAGTGTGTCGGGTTGCCAGTTGCCCGCATCCTCGATACACGTGCGTCGCCAAATTCCGGCAGTGCCATTGAAATTGATAAAGAATCCCGCCTTATTGCGTACTTGCTGCTCAATTACAAAGTGACCGTCAAGTGCAAGTGCCTGTGCGCGGGTGAGGAATGAATATTCTTCGTTGATGTGCTCCCAACGGGTTTGCACCATCCCAATTTTCGGGTTTTGGAAATAGGGGATTGTCTTTTGCAGGAATTCAGGTTTGGGAACGAAGTCGGCATCGAATATCGCAATGAACTCGCCTTTTGCGAATTGCATCCCGTGCTTCAATGCACCTGCTTTGTAGCCCTCGCGATTTGTTCGGTGGATGTAGCTGATATTAAAGCCCTTTGCCGCATATTCCGCAACGAGTGCTTTTGTAACGTGAACAGTTTCATCTGTGGAATCGTCAAGTACCTGAATCTCGAATTTATCACGCGGGTATTCCAAGTTGCATACCGCACTCATCAACCTGTCAACCACATACATCTCGTTGAAGAGAGGCAGTTGGACGGTGACAAAGGGAATATGATCGGAATGCTGCGTTTCGGGATGGGAATGTTTCCGGGTTTTGTGGTAGTAGTACACCATAACCAAGCCGTGGAGCCCAAAAGCAAAGAGAATGCACAAGGCAAGGACATATATGATGACAACGAAATCCTGCATAGGGATTGGGGTAGATTAGTTGATGATTGGGTCTGACATAATTTGGCTGGGTTGTGTGTCATGCAGGATGCCTGGCGGCTACCCCTTAGTGTGATGGATAATCCCGGCTACCAACCGGAAATCACAGCAAGGAGGATGTCGTCGGTGTTGCGTTGCAGCAAGAGTCGGATAACGCGGTCACGTTCGCTTGCGGCATTGGCAACGGCGTAATTCTCAACATTGGAAAAAGTGCGTTTGAATATCTGCTTTTTCTTCACTGCATCAAAATACTCCGCCTCAACACTGACGGTCAATTTCCGTTCACGTTCGATATCTCCTGCACGAACAATGACAGCTTCCTCGCGGATGGTGGTGATGACAGGGATGATGCGGGCATCGCCGTCGCGTTCCACAAGGGAGAGCGTATTGTCGCTTCGGAATTTATCCACTAACTGCCGGGTGAAAAGTTCGCGGTATTGGGGTGAACCGAAATTGCTGTTGTCAACGGCTGTGGTAATCGAGATGGTCTTCAGGTGGGGCGGAACTGAGCCGCCTGTAAATGAATAACACCCGCCACATACCAACATGATACTTCCCAAAATTAGAGGCAGGAGAGTATGTGTGTAATGACGTAAAAATGAGATTGTTTTCATATCGGAATTTCGATGATGTCTTGGACTAAAATATCGTAGTTCGGTTTGTACTGCCGGCGGCATTATTGAAGGAACGGATTGTCCCGTCGCTCGTCGCCGATTGTTGTCGGATTTCCGTGTCCGGGCAGGCAGAGATACCCGTCGGGTAAGGTAAGCAGTTGAGTGTTGATGGACTGTATCAACTGTTCAATATTCCCTCCGTGCATGTCTGTTCGTCCGATGCTTCCTTCAAAAAGCGTATCGCCTGTAATCACAACTTTGTGGTCATGGGCAATAAAGCACACACCGCCTTCGGTATGACCGGGTGTATGTCGGATTTCAAACGCAACTCCTGCTACCACACGTGTTTCGCCGTGGTGGACATTCCCGTCGGGCGGCGATGCGGCAAACGTGATGTTCAACGGGAATCCTATATACTCGTTCGGGTTGTGCAGGCGGTATTCATCATCGGGATGAACTATCAGTGCAGCTCCTGTTTTTGCTCGAATCTCCTCGGCATCGGCTGTGTGGTCCCAATGCGAGTGGGTTAAGAGAATATGTGTGAGTGATGTTCCGGTAGCGTGCAGTGTTTGCATCACCCAATCGGTGGAGTCCATCGGCGCATCAAAAAGCACAGCTTTACCGCTAGCGGGATTTGTGAGCAGATATGTGTTTGTGTGAACCGGACCGCTGCAATACGAATGAAGATTCATAATTCTGTTATAGGTTGAACCGTCTGCGAAACTACGCTTCCCACATCAAGTTTCACCCTGCATTTGCCGATACTACGCACGAGCCAGCCCATCAGGCACAGGTTCACCGCATCACCACCAGAGCACATGAAAACTACATATACACAACACCATACGCAAGAATGCCGGCTATTAATCGTAGATGATGAAATGCCGGTCATCACACTTCTCGAACGACAGTTCCGCACGTCGTATATACTGCGGACAGCTATGTCGGGTGAGCGGGCGTTGGATGCAATCAACGAGGGCTTTATTCCGGACGTGGTGCTTGCGGATCACGCAATGCCCGGCATGAACGGTATTGAACTTTGTGCGGCAGTCAAGCACCTTTCACCCGAAACGGTTTGTGTATTGCTCTCGGATTCCACTGAGGCAAAGGATATTCTGAAAGCGGTTGACCAAGGGATACTGTATTCCTACATGGCAAAACCATGGGAAAGCGACCGGCTTGCTTTACAGGTACGGTTGGCTTATGAGCATTTTGTCCTTGCAAAACAGTGTACGCAGAATGAAAACTCCATTCGGGACTTGAGCAGGCATATTGGTATTCAAAATAGAAAGATCGAACTTCAAACTGCGGAGATTGAGCGGCTGAATGATAAAGTCCGAGGGCATATCATGGAATCTGTGAAACTCTTGCAGGGATTGGAGACAAGCAGTACATCGGTCTATTATACTCCACATGCGTCCACAGTTGCGATGATGGCACGGGCGATAGCCGAGGAGTTGGGATTTTCTACGACAAGGGTGCATCAAATTGCTCTTGCCGCGCTGCTGCATGATGTTGGCAAAACAGGTATGCCGGAGCGGGTTGTGCAGCCGTCAGCCGATGTGTTGAGTAAAGATGATTTCATGTATTATCAGCATCACTCCGAGCGTGGCGCAACACTGATTGGTACTATGAGCGGGTTGGAAGAGGTTGCGGAAATCGTCTTTCAACATCACGAGCATTACGATGGAACCGGTTTTCCGCGGAAGTTGGAGAAGTCGCAAATCATGCAGGATGCGATGATAGTTTCTATTGCAGATATTTACCACAACCGTGTATATCGATTGCCAAGCTCGGTGTTGATGAGTTCAACATCGGCATTGAAAAAACACCACGAGCAAAGTGATTTGGAAACTCAGTACAGGCAGTCGCAGGCAATGGCGCATATCATGCGTGTGTCGTCGTGGTTTGATGCAGCCGTCTTCAAGGCGTTTAATGCTGTTGCCCAAAGTGGGCGTTGCCTGCCCTTGCAACTCGGCACGGTGGACGAATCACGCGATGTGAAACTTGTGGATATGCTGAAGCAGAAATACGGCTCGTTGCAAAAGTCGTAATTGCTTAGCGAATGATGCTTAGTTGCTGGACGAAGACCATTCCCGCCACGGAATACCGTACAAAATACACGCCGTTCGAGAGGGGCGAAGTATTGGCAATAAGTTCGTATTCACCTTCTTTCAACATACCGTCGGCAATAGTTTTCACGACTCGACCCATGCCGTCAATCATTTCGAGTTTCAACGGTGCGTCGTAACCCACACCAAAACGAATTGACAAATCCGTCTGATGTATTGGATTCGGCGACACTGCCTTAAGTCCGAATGCTGTACCACTGATTTTTACTGCACGTATTTCCTTCGCACAACCCACAACCGGCATTAATGCCCCTATTGACAGCTCTTCAATACAATCAACCGGTCGGTCGGGAAAACTGATGTCAACGGTAACCGGATACGAGAATATCGTTGTGATAAGTGTTGTAAAACCAACAAATGCAATATTAACATCTGCTGTAATCGGTGATTTACCTTCCAGGAGATAGGTTGTGATATTGGTATCGCCGGAAACATCCGTTCGTTGATAGGTCGCCGTCCAAGTTCCTTTCAACTGCTCGTTGATTTGAATTGAACGGAGCGGGTCTAATTGCGATTTCAAAACTTTCAGCCGCAGCTCTATTTTGGTAATATCGAGTGCCGTCCAATACTCCGAGCTGACTTTAACGGGAATCTGGATGTTCTCGCCAAGGGATGACGACACCGAGAGTACTTCTGCTGTAACGGGTCGTTGTACTGATTTTCCACGCAGGGTGATTGTTTGGATACTGTCCGTTGCGTTCGAGCGGACAATCAGTTGCACGGAGAATGTATCAATCACAGGCGGTGGAATGATAATCAGCGGATATGTCCGTTTCTGATTCGGTTGCAACGAGTCGGGCAGTGCAATGGAATCCAACCCGATCACTTTGGCAAGCGAGCCGGGGACAATGCTAATGGAATTCACAGTAACGGTTGTATTACTGCCTGTCACATCAGGTGTAAGGTATCTATATGCTGTATCGCAGGCAAGTACATCGCCGAGGTTTACATCACGGTTGATGTTCAACATCCGGTTACACGGTACAACGTTCACTTGAACGGTATCGGTGATGATGCAGTTGTCGGGCGATGTGAGTGTGACAATGTATGTTGTGCTTTGAAGCGGCGTGATGCGAACGCTCCGGCAGGTGTCGCAATCCAAGTAGGTTGCGGGTTGCCAGCGAATGGATGCCACTTTCTGTATGTTCGTCAGTGTAACCGTCTCGCTCCGTCCAACACATAAATCAACCTTCTTTTTATCTAATAAGCCGAATGGCATATCATACACGCGGATGATGATGGAATCTGATACCTCGCAGCCGCTCGTATTGCGGACTGTTGCATAATATGTCCTTGTGCTGTCGGGCGTGAAGGTGTTTGTTGTGCAAGTGTCACAACCAAGTCGCGAAGCGGGTTTCCAGCGAATAAAGCCATCCGTTTGTGCTGAAAGTGTAACCTGCGAACCTCTGCAAACAGATGTGGCGTTTGTATTGAGTGATAAGGTTGGATAATCAGCGATCCTGATAGTCACAGAATCAATACGGGTGCAGAGCGAATCCGAAAAAACTGTCAGGTAATAGGTGTACACTCCAGCCGCCGAACTTATAAAGACAGGACGCTTGCATGTGTCGCAACTTAATCCGACCGTAGGCGACCAACGCACTTTTACACTATCAGGAACATCAGCATTGATTTGTACAGATGTGCCGATACAAACCGATGTATCATGCGGACGTACCGATACATCGGGTCGGTTCACTACATTCACTTTCACTGTGTCAAGTACTGAGCATTGCGATTGCGGACTGCCAATACGAACGGTGTACTGAATGCTGACATCGGGTATGAGTGTGACTGTTTTGCATGTGATGCAGTTCAGAAAATCGGATGGCGACCATGCAATATCATTGCTCGTTGTATTCACCGTGAGTGTGAGCGTCTGTCCTTTGCAAATTGTTGTGTCGCGTAGTGGGATAAATTCTGCTTTGGTGACAATAGTAATATCGCTTGTTGCAGACGTTGTGCAATTCGCTGAGTCGCCGGTAGCAGTGATTTTCACGTTGCCCTTGGGTTTTATTGTCACAGTTTTACACGTATCGCATGGGAAAAGATTAGCCGGAGTCCATCGCACACGCCCATTGTAGTTTAAGGCGAGCGTAATGCTGTCGCCGGAACACACGCTGATTTTAGGCGGTAATTGCGAGTGTACACCATTGACATACTTGATACGGACTGAATCCCTTGCCGTACAACGCTCGGAATTACCATTCCTAACGGTAACAAAATACGTCATATCCTGTGTAGGTGTCAGTAAAGTGTTGCTACATAATGTGCATGATAAGCCGATAGATGGAGACCATTGAACGGACTGATATTGACCCGTGGCACGGAGTACAATAGGGGAGTCGGAACACACAACGGTATCCGGCTCTGCATTCACAGTCGGTATTTCATTCACAATCACTTGCACAGTGTCACGCACTTCGCAGCCGAGCGAATCCAACGCAACAAGCAGATACTCGTTTGATGTGCTTGGTCGGACAGTCACCGATGGACAAGTATCGCACGGTGTGAGTTTTCTTCCCGACCGCAACTCACTCCAGTTCAGTGTCACATAATTCCCGCTTGCAGACAGTACCGCAGAATCACCAATGCAAATACTCTGGTCATTTCCAGCCGATACGAACACATCCTCAATGTCGGGATTGAATGCCATACCTCCGACATAACCATACGAGTTCGCTTCGCCATATCCATACACATAGAGTCCCACGAACTTACTGCTTGTCAGTGTGTGTGCGCCGTCGGTAGTGGGGATGTTGGCAAACACATAGCACGTTCCCGGAACATCTGTAAATCTGTTTGGAACAGGTTGTCCATCAAGCCGGATGGTAGGAATATTCTGCCGTGTCGTTATGAGTGTGATGTACTGTTCGGTGAATGCGATATCTGTATTACAATTTTGAAATCGGTATTTAGTAAGATACTGGCTTCGCGGTGGAATAATCATCATAAACGGATCACCACTCTGCCGTCCTCTGCCATCGCCTGATGTGCGACGGTAAAGTGCTACCATTACTTTACGGGATGCACGTAGCAATCCTGCTTGGGTTAGCGGCGCTTCATACACTTGCCCGCGGTTCAAAGTTGCAACTACAGTTTGTCTGAATTGTACTACAGTATTGTTTTCAATAGCAACTACACGGAAGAGATCTGAACCGGATGTTGATGTTGATCCTACCGGCTCTTGAAACGGGGTTATGATAAACGACTTACCGCATACATTCGTTGGGATCAGTTGCTCAAACAGATGATCCCGTGAGGATAACGTACCCCGCTGCGAAACAGGTACTAATGCACGCTGTTGTCCAGAAAAAACAGCAATCGGGCTTGATGCATTGATGTATGAACCGCTCAAATCATAACGAAGATTTGTGAGTGATACATCAGTTTGCAGAAGAAAAACCTCACCGGCATTGAGGGTAATGCTCTTTGTTGCAAGACCGGTTTCCGTTGTTGGAGCACTGGGGACGATATTGACTGTAGTATTATCTTCCGTTGCAACAACACACAACTGCGAGGGAGTATATTGCCCGTTACGTGTGGATACATCAGTAAGTACACCGTCGGCATTATAGGAAAGGACAAAGTACTCTTTACCAAGAGCTGGTACGGGAAGGACAAGCGTTGCGTCGGTAGTCAGTGATGCAATATTCAATGCATACACTGCAACATCACTGTCGGTTTGAATGCGGAATGACTTTCGTATGGGTTTTTCGTTATCGTTGTTCATAAACGAAAATGTACCCGAGTTATTCACGCCAAACAATTCGTGATTGCGCCATATTCGTGAAAATTGATAGATAACATTTGGATCGGCAATTGTGAAGGAAACAACTGTATCGTTGTTAAAAGGCGTACGGTATCTGATTGTGCCTGTTGTTGGCTTCTCGGCTACGACAAAGATAGTTACTGAATCAGTGTTTGCTGAATTGGCGTGAAAGTTCGGCATGAAGGACACATAAAAATCACGTCCGCGCGATGTCTGCTGTGCTTGAGCGGTGTGGAGTATGATGCTCATACTGACGAAAGCAACAGTAAAATACAGTAGCAGTCGAGTTGGTGTTATCATGTGTTCACCGCCGAGTTAGTACATAACATGGTTACTTGATTGGAAAATAGTCAGATGGCGGTTCATATCAAACATTTTTCTATCCTCTGTTATGTTTTCAGCCACATGTTTTCCGTTGATGTATGAGCGAGACGGTTCAATGACACCGAAACCGGAAACTTGTCACGGTTAGGAAAACTCTTGGGCGGGTATTATTCACCGATTGCAATCAGGATGGAGCGTTTGTAGGATTGCTGTGTTTGAAGGTCGAGTGCCTCGATTACAAACACATATGGACCTGCATCAAGCATATATCCTTCGGTATTGCGTCCGTCCCACGTGAAGTTGCCTGTAGCCCCGCTATATTCCGAGTTGCCGAGTGTCATCACCTTCAAACCGTTCGCATCGTAAATCGTGGCAAAACACCGTGCTTGTGCAAAGGGAAGCGAGTAACTGATAACCGTTGCCTGCCGCTTGGCATCGGTAGAGCGGGGTGAAAACGGGTTGGGAGACGCGGTGAGCGAGAGGTCTAATTTGTCAATTTCACGGGCAACGCTGTTCATCTCAAGCGGCGTGCATCCTCGCTTATCGGCACTGCTTGTCCATGACGAACGCGGTTGCGTGGCAAGAGTGGGCGATAGTTTTTCCAACGAGATTCCTTTTGTGATTGCAAGATCGCCGATATGCCACGACGACGCATACATAAGTGAGTCCTGAGTGCGAAGCACGGGGTCGCGGAGTATGACGGCATCGTCATCGCTATTCAATGAAACGGGGGATTTTCTTGCAGCAACATTTGGTTTGCCGCGCAGTTCGGGAAATTGGTTATAGAACACGGTGTCGAATGCAAGCACGCCAAATCCTTTGGCAGAAATCATACACGGAGGCAACAAGAATGCTGCCGGCGACGCATCGCGCAGCACATATCCTGCAACATCAATCGGAAAATCGGAAGTATTGTAAAGTTCGATAAACTCAACATTGCCCGCCGATGGATCGAACATGATTTCATTGATGAGCAACGTTCCTTTAGGATAGCTTGAATACGAGGTCAAACGCAGTGTGTCATTATCACGCCGACCGTCCTGCGGGTGTGTTACAATCGCATGACATTGCACAGTGCCATACATACCAAGCGGTTTGATGATCGAGTCAAGTACGATTGTTGTCGTACTGTTGCTATTCGGCTGAAGATCATCGAGCGGAC
>JAEUSO010000003.1 GCA_016788605.1 Candidatus Kapaibacterium sp.
CGACGTTCGAAACCATTCAGAAAGCATTCGTCGTGGCATCGCCTCCGGCTGCAAAACCGGCAACGCCTGTAGTGGATACAACAACCCCCAAAGGACCGGAGCCGCCGTCGCAAACATTCATGGCTGCACCCGGCATGGGCTTTACAATTCAGGTTCCCGATAACTTCCGCGCAAAAGGCGTGAAGGCGGCGGGCGCACTTGGCGGCACGGAATACTTGGGCAGCAGGTTGGATTGCACTATCCGTGTGGATGTGCTTGATGCTTCGAAGCAACAAAACTTGGATAAAATCGCAAACGATAATAAAGCGGGTTTCGGCGGTTCATCGCCATCGTCCACCAATCTGGGCGGGGCAAAGGCAGTGGTGTTCAACTACTCGCCTGCTGCGGGAATCAGCCGCCGCGTGTACCTCTGTGTGCGCGATGCCAAACTCTACCGCGTCTTCGTTACGTGGAATAATGCAGAGCAGGCAACCTATCTGCCGGTGTTCGAGAAATCCATGTCGTCGTTCCAATTCAAGTAATCGGTTCTCGGTGCGTTTCGGCACTTACTCTCTATCAACGGGCGGATGTACGGATTATGTATGTCCGCCTTTTTTGTATCACCACATCCGCATCATCATGAATAATCAACCCCGCATACCCCAATCGAAAAGCATACGCGAATGCCCGTACTGCCGCCATATTGGCGACGTAGTGTGGGTGCACGGTCACGGACAATGCGCTAACTGTAAAATCAACATTGATGAATGCTGCCGTGGCGAGGAGTGCCGCGAATAGAACGGTTTCCCGTCCTCTGTGCCAATCTCTTCTGCGAACTGTTTTCTGGCGAACTACCAAGTTCCTTTCTTCAACGCTTGATTAAGCGTTATGCAGCTGTATCGCTCTCTGTGCCGCTGTCTTCCATCGCATCGGGAGGAATGCTAAAATCCTCCATATTAAACTCCACTGAATAGGGTTCATCCTCATCATCCATTGCGTCGCGGTATTGGAGCTTGGGTAGTTTGGTCAAACCAAGCACTTTGGCAAGCGAGGACGACTGTACGGCAACAACCTCTTGCTCTTCGTCCGCATCGGCGGGTTCGGCAGCGGCTTTGAGTACGGCATCATCGAGCATTGCGGTCGGAATGCCGGTAAGGGCGGAAACACGCGCCGGAGTTTCGCCCTGCAACCCGCGACCTTCCTTGATAATCTTTCCTGCGGCGACAAGTTCTTCGCAGGCGGCGTCAAGAATACCGTTCAGGAAGACATTGCTTTTTTCTGTCGAATACCGCTTACCTACTTCCAATGCTTCGTTGATGCTGACCTTGGTCGGAATGTCCTTACATTCAATCATCTCGGTAATGGTCATCGTCAGGATTTGCCTGTCAATGAGTGCAATGCGGTCGAGTTCCCAGTTTTTTGCAAGCCGTTCGATAATATCGTCGGCGATTGTAGCATACTGCGTTGTTTTATCCAGCAGTATCCGCGCAAACTCAATGTCTTTCTCGCGCCAGATAATCGGTGTGTCGGCTTCCATGTCGGCGATTTCCTCGGGGCGCAGCATCCGCTTTGGCGCACCGTTTTGCGGAGTTTCGGGGTCGTCAATGGTAAAGTCGCGGAAGAAGATATGCTCGAACATCCGCTGGCGGTTATCCTCGCCGGTGGTATATGCCACAAGCAGTTGCAGCACTTTCTCGCGCGCAAGGCGGCGGCTGCCGTCAATTTTGCGTTTGGTGCTGAGCGGAAAGGGGTTGGCGTTCACATCAACGGGCTTTTTTTTCATAGAACCGACTTAAGGTAATAGCGTCTGTAAATCGTGTGTTGTTGATACCGGATTGTATATCTGATGATTACTCTGAAGCAAGTGGTTGTGCGCTGCGTCAGTTACCGCCACGGATGTTCGGCACACCCATGTAATTGCCGTGGATATGGCGCACGGCTGCTATGCGCTCTTCCGCAATTTTGTTCGAGGCAGCCACCGTCAGGATGTTCTCGCGTGCGGCTGTTGCAAAGATGGTGCTTAGCGTATCGTAGATGTGTTCCACCTTGCGGGTGACTTGCTCGGTTGACCAGTTTTCGATTTCCGAACTGACGTTAATCAAGCCGCCGGCGTTAATAACGTAATCGGGTGCGTAGAGGATATTGCGTTGCTTGAGCGCTTCGCCATGTTTCTTTTCTTCCTTGAGCTGGTTGTTCGCGCCGCCCGCCACGACTGCACATTTCAACTTGCCGATTGTGTCGTCGTTGATGATTGCACCAAGCGCATTGGGCGAGAAGATATCGCAATCGAAATCATACACGGCATCGGGTGCGATATAGGTTGCGCCCGTGCTTGCACAGACCGCCCGCGCTTTGTCTTCAAAAATATCGGTGGCAAATACGGTTGCGCCTTCGTTCGAGAGATGCTGCATCACATACTTCGCCACGTTGCCGGTTCCCTGCACCACAACGCGCTTGCCCGCAAGGGAGTCGCTGCCGAACTGCACTTTTGCCGCCGCCTTCATACCCACATACACGCCAAGCGCTGTGAATGGCGAGGGGTCGCCGCTTCCGTTCGCGCCGCCAACACCGGTAACAAAGCGTGTCTCCATACGAATCCACTCCATGTCCTGAACCGATGTACCAACGTCCTCGGCGGTGATATAGCGTCCGCGCTGCGTTTCCACGAAGCGACCGTAGGAACGGAACAACGCTTCGGTTTTCTGCGTATGCGAATCGCCGATGATGACCGCCTTGCCGCCGCCTAAGTTCAATCCCGCAACCGCCGCCTTATAGGTCATCCCGCGCGAGAGGCGCAGTGCGTCGGTGATTGCTTCGGCATCGCTTGCGTAGTTCCACATGCGTGTACCGCCCAACGCGGGACCAAGCGTCGTATCATGAATACCAATAATTGCGCGCAAGCCGCTTTTTGGGTCGGAGCAGAAAACAACCTGCTCGTGTCCGTACATATCAAGTTCTTGAAACATGTCGTCGTGTGATAATAGTAATCTGGCACTGATTGCGGGGCGGGTTGTGCATCGGCGGCACGTTCCCGGCAGCCCCGTGTATTTTGAGCGCGCAAAAATAGGAGAAAAACAATATGTCCGGCGGGAAGATATTGTAATCATAACGGAAGCGTCTTCTTTCGCGGTGAGTTCCCGTCGGGTTGGCGCTCCAAGCGCGGCGGTTATAGCATGTAGATTGCCTCATCCTCAAACAAAAAATCCCGCCCCTGCAATGAAGCGGGAGCGGGATGAAATACGAGGTTGCTAAGCGGCTCGCCCGATTAGGGGAAGATACCGAGCGACGAATATGATGTTGCGATTTTATCAATTGCCGTTATGAAGCCCGCCGTACGCATGTCGTGTACTTTCTTGTGTGTGCGCCATGTTTCCATAATCTCGTGATACGAACCAATCATGGTGTCTTCCAAGCCGCTGTTCACAAGGTCTTCCTCGTCGGCGCCGCGACCGATGAGTTCGCGTTCCGACGGGGTAAGTGCGTGACCGGTGATGCGCTCGACTGCTGCGATAAGCGATGTATTGGTGTTCTCCTCGAAGCGTTTGTCCATGCGCCCGAAGCGAACGTGCGAGAGATTCTTCAGCCACTCGAAGTAACTGACCACCACACCGCCCGCGTTGATATACATGTCGGGGATGGCAAGGATGCCGCGCTTGATAAGGATTTCTTCCGCTGCTGCGGTAATCGGACCGTTTGCACCTTCGGCAATCAGCTTCGCCTTAATCTTATCGGCATTACCCTCGTTGATTTGGGATTCGAGTGCGGCGGGAACAAGAATATCGCACGGATATTCAAGCACCGAGTTGCCGTTTTTCACCGTCTTCGCTGCGGCAAAATTGGTGATGCTGCCCGTCGCCTTGCGGTGTGCGTCTAATGCAGCCACGTCAATGCCGTCTTTGTTATAGACCGCACCGTCCCACTCGATGATACCCACGATGGTTGCGCCGCCTTCTTGCAGAAACTTCGCTGCGTGGTAGCCCACGTTGCCGAACCCTTGCACAATAATCCGCTTGTCACCCAAGCCCATCGTCATGCCTAACTTCTTCATCAATGCTGTGTCATTCACCGCTTCGCGCACACCGAAATACACGCCGCGACCTGTCGCCTCGGTGCGTCCGCGAACTCCGCCTTGGCTGACGGGCTTACCGGTAACGCAACCAAGTGCATTGATGTCGTCGGGACGGTAGGATTGATATGTGTCGGCAATCCACGCCATTTCGCGCTGACCTGAACCGTAGTCGGGAGCGGGAACGTCCACGCTTGCGCCGATGCAGTTCTTGTGGATGAGTTCCACCGTATAGCGGCGCGTGATACGCTCAAGTTCTTCGACCGATACTTTTTTAGGATTGATTTTGATTGCGCCTTTTCCGCCGCCGAAGGGAACATTCACCACGGCGCACTTGTAGGTCATCAGCGAAGCAAGGGCAATCACTTCTTCAACATCCGCATCCTCGCTGTAACGGATACCGCCTTTGCAGGGCAGTTTGTGGTGCGAGTGTTCCGCACGCCACGCACTAATCACTTGTATCTCGCCGTTGATACGCGCAGGAAACTTGACTTCCAGCACTGTGTTACATGCCCGGATTTGTTCAAGAATGCCTGCCGGATGCGACATGTGGTTCGCCGCTTTATTGAAGTAGCGGTTCACCGATTCATTGAAGCCAGCGCCCATTCCCGCATGGGAAGAAGACGCCGCTTTTGGTTTTGCTTTCGCTTTTGCCATAGTTGAGTCCTTGAGTAAGATAGTGATGCGGCAGCGCAGCGCACTGCCAAAGAGTTATCGTGTGTTGTGTTGATGCAAACCATGCAATCCATCCGACAACGCTTGCCGCAGCCGTATGGTTTCCCAAAAATACCATCAAGTGCAAGGGCGGCGCAAAATGTTTCGGAATGTATGCGGAGGAATGTCCGACGATGTATGGCAGCACGCCTTACCGGAACAGAATACCGATGCAAAGCAACACGCCAAACACCACGAGCAACTTTCCCGTACCGGCAAGGACGGCATTCAGTTCGGCACCGCTGCTTCTGCGAAGCGAGTTCCACAAACGAAGTGCGAGCGGCAGCGTCAGTAACGGCAGCAGCATAAACCATGATTGCGAGGTTGCAGCCAAGCCCGCCGCCACAACGTAGGAACAGCAAAGCAGAATGCCAAAGAGTGTTTCCGCACGCGGGCGACCTAACCGCACGGCAAGAGTCATCTTGCCAACACGGGCATCAGTTTCTCTATCGCGGATGTTGTTCACACCAAGGATATTCGCCGCAAAGAAGCCGGGTATCAGCGATGAAATCAGCACGTCGGCTCTGAACTCTTGCATCTGGGCATAATATGCCCCGCACACCGGTATAATCCCAAAAAAGAGCAAGGCGAAAACATCGCCCAATCCGCGGTAGGCAAGCGGATAGGGTCCGCTGGTGTAAGCATACGCAAAGAAGAGCGATGCACAGCCGATGGCGAAAATGACCCAGCCCGCGTGTGCCACAATCAGCATCCCCGCGCAGAAAACAACGGCGGCAAGAAGAAGCGAGGAACGCTTCATTGCTTGCGGACTGATGATGCCGCTCGAGACGGCGCGCTGCGGACCGGTGCGGTCGGGAGTATCCGCCCCGCGCTTGTAATCGCCGAGTTCGTTGGTAAAGTTGGCAAGGATTTGCAAGCCCACAGCGCAGAACAGCGTAAGCAACGCAACAGGTGTTGAATAAGGCGGCTCGGCTCCCGAATTGCGGTACGCATACGCAAGGGCAATCAGCACGGGAACCGCACTTGCCGGAAGTGTTTTGGGGCGGGTGGCTGCAAGCCAAGCGTTCATGCGGTCAGGATGCCGTTTGTTGTGTGCGGTTGCGGCGTTCTTCTTCGCGTTCGCGTTCGCGCTCCACTTGCTGGAAGACGCGCGTCATGGATTGCTCCACCGATACTTTCAGTTCGCGCACTTCATCGCACGACGGCACAAACTCCTGAATGAACTGCTCTAATGCGCGGCGGTTTTGCGCTATGGTTTTGTCCGCTCCGCCAAAGGTTTCCTTAAACCAGTCCACAAACGTCCGGCGCATGGGATTCTGGCTGAACTCGCCAAGCGGTTGGTCGAGCAAGCTGCGGTCGTCGCGGATGTGTTGCAGCAGCGTCTCGAAAGCAAGCAACGCGGCAATCTGCTCGAAGCCGTTCGAGGAAACAAGCGAGTTCTGCACTGTCTGAAATGCTTTTTTGTAGAGCGCGATGTCTTCGGGCACGCCAACGGTGGCAAAGATGAAGTAGAGTTTGCTGATGTCCTCGTGCGTGACGTTGGTTCGCGCCCGCAATACCGCCAATGCCCGCAGCAGGTCGAGCGACTTTGCCTGTGTGCGCGGTGATATGTAGAAGTCCGTGTACTGCGCGGTGGACTGCCCTTTGTGCGATTCGCGGAGTGCGCGGTTGCGAAGGAACTCGAAGTGGCGGATAACGAGGTTGGTGAAGTACAGGTCTTCGGGCTTGATATTGATGGAGTACCCTGCGTCGTAGCCGGTAATAATGCCGTGCATCATTTTCAGTTCGGTGAAGGGAATCTTGGCGGGCGGCTCAATCGTCCTGCCGCCGTGCTGCATATACTTTTGTGCGATACGGTATTGGTTGAACGGCTCTTTGTCGGGCAGGATAAGTGCTTTGTACATGAAGCGGTCGAGCAATGCCTCGGTTACTTCGCTGACGCGCAGGTAGTTGGTGGCGGCAATCACTGTGTGGAGTTCCGAGGGTTCGTTTTGCACACCGCGAATAAGCCGGCGTTCATTGAGCAGCGAGAGCAGTGCGCGGAGCGTGAAGTCGTTTGCATCGAAAATCTCGTCAATGAATCCGAACTCGCTTTCCACGAGCGAGCCGGTGGTGTTGTGGCGGATGATGCCGGACTTGAGTTCCTCGATGTTCAATCCGCCGAAGTAGGTATCGGGCTGCTGCTCTTTGCTTGCTTGCACGCGGAAGATTTTCGCGCCCGAAAACATCCCGAATATCTGCTCGGCAAGAAGTGTCTTTCCCACACCGGTGCGGCTTTGCAGCAGCACGTGCTCGCCCGTAAGCAGCGCGCAAAACGCTTGTTCAATCACCTCTTCGCGGTTAATCACCCGCTGACCGATGAATGCAGCGGCATTCTTCAACTTCATCGCTATTTCTTCGATGGACATCCCCATTGGCGCGTTCCCTTCCTGATGTTTGACCTGTTTTTCGTTGATGATGAAAAATACAACGCGCCGGAAAACAGGGACGAAAAATAGTTGGGGTGCGGGGAATAAAAAGAACGGCGGCGTTCCCTAATCATGGAGTACCGCTGTTTTTTTTGCATCACGTGAACTCTATCGGGAAATAATGACGGGAATACTATGCTGCTGCTCAGCATCACGCAGTTGAAGAATATAGACACCGTTCGGAAGACCACTGACATTCACAGGTACTGTGTTCCATCCCGATCCAAATCCTGCAAGTGCTGAACTGAAATCACTCACCGGCTCACCCATGATTGAAAACAATCGAAGCCCCACAGCACTACGAACTGATGATTCACTCAAATACAATCTCACATTCATTCTATCGGTTATCGGTATCGGTGAAACGCTTGATACCCATACTGTGGCGGCAATGTTTAATCGGCTTGGTACTTCCGGCTCTACGCTGGTAATTGTATCTGGTGATAATGTGTAAAAACCATAGCCATCCTGTCCAACCCCGCTTTGAAGTGATGTATAATACACTGAACGAATCTCATTTGGAATCGGTTGGTTAATTGGTATCATCGGTTGTTGGATTAACCAGCGCCATTCTTCTCCTTGGTTAGTGCTAACCATAGCAGTACCGTCGCGTAAATTGAGAAAGCATGTATCCTTGTTTAATAACTGAATACTATGTAATCCTACGGCATTTTTTTCTTTACCAAGTATCTCGGCAACATACCATGATAGTCCACCGTCGGTGGTTCTTAGTATAGCAAACTGTTGTTTATCCATTAAATATGCAGATGCGATACCAATCTTCGTTGAGCAAAAGAGTAAATCATAAACCCAACAGAGATTGGATGTTTCACCTTCATATCCTTTCACCGTACACCCAAGCGTATCCCATGTAGCACCCGTATTCGTTGTTCTGAAAAATCGCAACTCGGGGGCAGAGGTGTTCCAATCGGTCATACCGCGAACATAAATGGTGGTGCTGTCAAGACAGTATGCCTTGTAAAATCCTTTACGGTTTGTTTGCGTACTGTCATAGTGCCGGTTGATAATTGTTCGCCATGACCTTCCTGAGTCATTCGTGTAATACACAGTTAGCCTATATGCAGAACCAACAGCACCATACTTAGCATTATACATCGAAAAATTATACAATGAATACGTAGAGTCTACTACACAGGTATCAAATGTTTTGCCATTATCAATACTTCGGTACATACGATGATATGAAATAGCAAGTATCTTATTCGTATCAAAAGATCGTAGTAATCTTACAGCTATTGCATTTTTTAAACTAAATGGAAATTTCAAAGTAGCATCAGTCCATGTTAATCCATTGTCGTCAGAATACCGTATGATATGTGAGTATATGTTTGGCGTAGTAACCATAGCTCCTGCGCTTATGATTCTCTTCCCCGACTGTGTTATGTCGTGTGTAATGTAAAAGGTGTCCGGCTGTTTCCTCATAAAATCAATCACCGGATTCTGCCATTTCCACATCATTTGGCTCTGTGCAGTTTGGGAGCATGTAAAGCTGTAGAGCAGTATTGTTATAATCAATAATATCTTATTCTTCGGTGTCATAGTATGTATATAGGAAAAGCATTAAATCACATGATTCGTATCTTCTGTTAGTAAAACTCATGTACGATAATGATGGGCAGAGTTTAGAGTCATACTTTGTCCAATAGTAATACTGTTATCACATGCAGTATTACTATCCACAGTTTGACCACCGAAACCTAGTACCCCAAAATGATGGTGGGATGATTGTAATGTAAGCGGAGGTCATACACAGCGTGTGGTTTGTGACGAGCAGACGTTTTATTTTGGCAACAATATAAAACTAATTTTCAAGAAGTAAAAGTTATTGTTTCCTTCTAAAAAAGCGGTTTGAAATGGTGCGGATGCGGTTGCCGGGAATACCACTATGGCTCTTCTTGGAAGCGTGAGGCAAGAGTGGTCGGGGTGGAAGCGGACTGCGCTTTCCGGCAGGTGGCGGGACGTTGCGAAACAAATGGTGCGGTGCCGTTTGCGAAGCATCGTAACAACAGAGGAAAGGTAGAACGACGCAGCAGCAGAAACGCATTACCGGCGCACCTGACCAAACACCGACGACGCGCCGATGCCGACAATGCTGTCGTATCCGCCGAAGGATGGATCGCGGTAGTAAATGAACGCAATGAATGTGTGTCCCGCGCCGGCGTTGTTGCCCTCGAATTCCTCGAAACTCATATTCTCGATGATCCGTGTGTCAGCGTTTTCGCGTCCTGTTGCGTAGCAGTAGTTGTGGCGGGCGCGGCGTATCCATTGGCGCAAGGTGTAGAGCCGGTTCTCTTCGTCGTAGCGCATCTGCCATTCGGCGGTGGTGCGCCAGTTGTTGAACGAGCCGATGACAAACACATCGTCGGCGGGAAGCCGGTTTTCGGGATCGAGCACGAACTCGACGGGGATATAATCATCGTCCGACATGGAGATGCCGCGTGTGACCATTGCACCGTCGTCGGCGCGGAGCAGAAAGCCGCCGTTGCGCCTCAGATCCGAGAGCGGCAGCCGCACCGGTACGGTGGAACGCGGGAAAAGTCCCGTTTGCGTCATGTCCAGCACGCGGTAGTCGTTTTCGGCGGGGAGCTGCTCAACGCGGAACCGTTTGCCCGCCGATGCCATGCCCCGCACCGTGGGGTTGATGCCGAACCTACGCCCCGTTGCGCCGCCGCCCGCAAATGCACCGGTTGATTGCGATGCGACAAACGGCTCGTTCCACCGGTGGTTGCGGTAAAACACCGCAGTGTGCAGTTGAACATCGGCTATGCCCTGATTGCCGCCCGCCGTTGCTTCCAATGTCAGTGCCACCGGACTTGCCCGCCTCACAGGTTCGTAGAAATCATTGAACACATCCACCGTGCAATCCATTGCGTAGTCGAGCGCGAAGAAGCGCGCTTCGGCATAGAGCGCGGTATCGCCGAGTTCGCGGAACTGCACCTTCCAGTTGCCACCGTAGGGAATGCGGATGGTCTCGTTGGGAAACGACAGCACGCCGCGATAGGAATAATACCGCGATACCGCAGGCGACATCGTCCATTGGATGTTCGTTGTCCGCATAAACGCAATGTCGTTCAGGAAACCGTTGCCGTCTTCGCGCCAATCGGCGGTGCAATGCACAAACGTTGCAACAAACGTTGGCGGTATGCTTGCTTGAATATCAAGTTCGACGGTGATGGTTTTTTCGCCGAATATCGGCAGCGAGGCAGAGCGTTGCCGCACAAGCAGCACAGGCGGGAGCAGTTCGTTCGTGCCGCCGTAAATACGGACAAAGCGTACCACGGGCGGGAACGGTGTGTCGGCGGAATCGGCGGGTGCGGCATATAAAACACCGCCGCTTGCAAGCATAACCACCGCAACAGTGCGGATAATGATGCGGCAGCGGAGAGAAATATCCGAAAAGGGGTTGTCTGCCATGAAAAAAGATTGTAGGTTGCGGTATATCACAGGTTTTGTAATTGCTGTATCATGTATCGGTATGAATCGAATGTTTAAACGGACGCTTGTTCTTGTTATCACCACGCTCCTCGAAATTATCACATCATCCGCTGTTCGCGCACAAGGTATTGATCCGCGAAGCGCAACACTGCCCTCGTTCTTCAGCAACAGGCGCATGGGCTACCTCTCGGATGCGTCGTCGGTCGGGTGGAATCCCGCCATGCTTGGCATCCGCAACGAGTTCGACCTCATGCTTGCCGTGCCGCTGAATACCGACATCAACGGACTGCCGTCGTCATCGCGCTTGCATACGTTTGCCAAGTTGGGTCCGGTAGGATTGGGCTACATTTTTCAACGCGATTCCAGTTTGCCCGCCCAATACTTTGGGGGATTCGGCATTCCGCTGAACAAGAACCGCACGCTGAATATGGGGATCAGTGCAATGTATCAGGATTTGCGCGTCGGTTCGCTTGCCGATAAATTGCGCGGCAACATCTCGGTGATGTACATACCCACGCCCATGTTGTGGCTTTCGGGCGGCGTATCAACTATTCATGGCGGCGGCTCGGACAACCTGATGGGAAATTTTGCAGCAGCGTTCACACCTGTTGATTGGTTCGGATTGCACGCCAATTTCGACCTCTTGACGAAAACCGAACTCATACCGCTCTTCGCCGACGGCATAAACTTTCAGGCAGGGCTGACGCTCTCGCCGTGGGACGATTTTGTTTTGTCGGGGATGTATAACCCTTCGATGCGGCTGGCGCGTGTGGGAGTTGAGGTCAATATTGATTCGTACGGACTCGGGTATATCCAGAACATTCCTGAAGCCGGGCGCGGAACAGGTGCGCTCATCGGACGCTATCAACCCGACCGTTATATGGATTTGCCCACGTATGTTGCGTCGCTCTCGGGCTCGTCGCTCGATGGCGGCGGCTCACGCGATGCAAGCTGCCGACCCGAACCCTACAAATGGACTCGCGGCACCGAGCAGGTTTCCGGCACAACACTGATGAACACCATGATGAATGCCGGAAGCGAATACACGAAACTCTACTCCACGTTGCAATCACTCAGTCCCGCGGCAGATAAACTCTACGCTGCCATCGGCGAGAAATACTACGGCATAAAACCCGTGGCAACAACGGCGGGCGCAGCAAACACCACCATCATCCGCCCGCGTGAAACAGGAAACACCATTGTTATTGATTCGGTGAGCAGCACACAAGGCGAGACCACGGTCATCTTCCGTGTACGCGACGCAAACAACCGCAACACGGGTGGCTTGAAGCGCGAGAACTTCTTCCTTGCCGACACGACGCAACAGATTACCAACTTCGCACAAACAGCATCGCAAAAACGTGTTGCAGCCGACTTCATGATTTTGATGGATTGCTCCGGCTCGATGAGCACAAGCATTGCCTCGGTTCGCACCAACGTGCAGAACTTTTCGCGCTCGCTTGCCAACCGCAACATTGACTACCGTATCGGTTCAATCCTCTATAATCAAGCTGTGTTTGCCACGCTGCCGCCAACAACCAACCTCAACGAGTTCACTACGTTTTTCGCGCAAGCATCGGCAAGCGGCTATGATGAAATCACCAGCGATGCGATTATGAAATCGGCAGACGTACCCTACCGCGCCGATGCCGAAAAAATCGCCATCCTCATCACCGACGACTGCTCAATGCAAGGCAACACCGACTACACCGAGCAAGACCTTATCGAGCAACTGTGGAAAAGCGGTGTGCGGCTCTACGGCGTTATCAATCCCACCAACCACAACGCGGGATTCACCACACGCCTCACCTTGGGCAAAGAGTATAATATCAAGAGTCCCTTCAACTCGATTCTTGACGACATCAGCGGCGAAATCACCACGACCTATCAACTCACCTACAAAGAAAAACCGCCTGTGGCAAAACCGATTCCGCCCAAAGTGATTGTTCGCGGTACGGTACAAAGCGAAAGCGGTTGGAACCTTGCGGCAAGCATCGAGGCAATCAGCGGCACATCGCGCCAGACCTACAAGACAAATCCACTGAACGGCGAGTATGAATTCGAAGCGCAGCAAGGCAAGCAACTCGAGATGACCGCCACTGCCGACGACCATCAGCCCGATAAGAAGACGCTTGCCGTTCCCACCGCCACCAAGAACGACACACTCACCCAGAACTTTACACTGCGCCAACCGAAGACAATCCTGAAAGGCGTTGTAACCGACGAGAACAAAAAACCGCTGCAAGCAAAAATCAAAATTGAGGACGGCACCACGTTGGCACTTGTGCGCGAGATTGAAACTAACGCCGCCGGAGCGTACTCGATTGAAATCCCCGAAGGGAATATCTACCGCCTTACGCCCTCGGTGAAAGAGTACATCCCAACGCCCGCCGATGCCGATATGCGAACCACAAAAAAAGGAACAGTGGTAACGCAAGACCTTATGCTGACAAGCATTGCCAACGCAGTAGAAAAAGGATTGACCTTCAAACTGAAGAATATCTTTTTCGATACCGGCAAGTGGGATTTGCGACCCGAAAGTTTCGAGGAACTTGGCAAGCTCATCACATTCCTGAACGAGTACCAAACGTTGCGGATGGAAATCGGCGCACATACCGATAACGTGGGTAAGGACGATGCTAACATGACGCTCTCGCAAAAGCGCGCACAGTCGGTGGTGGATTACCTGAAAGGTAAAGGAATAGCGGAGACGCGCATGAATGCGAAGGGCTACGGCAAGACGGTTCCTGTTGGAACAAATGACACACCCGAAGGCAGGCAGCTTAACCGCCGCGTCGAGTTCAAGTTGGTGAAGTAAAGCATCTGTTTGTGTTTCAGAAAGTATGGTGAAGATTTCTGTTATTCACCATCAAGCTAATGGCGGCTCAAAATACGATCTCTCCTTCGAGAACGCGGTTGTTTATGTACTACACACTGCTATTGCACGAAGTGTTGATTGACTTCTACATTGTGCCTCGTGAGTTCTTTGCGAATCGTATGTTAACTGTTTGGTAAGCACGCTACGCAGTTATCACAACTATCCGCATAAAACTCATCAATCTCAAGATCGGCGAGTTCTTCATAGAGTTTTCTCACCGTCTTTGCTGATGACAGTAAGGTGCGATGCCGTTTGCTGTAGGCAGAATCCTCGATGATATGATAAACGCAATCCAAAAAAAAATGGCTGCCCGACACAAATGCCGGACAGCCATTTCAATATGCGTCGGCTGACGTTATGCAAGGAAGGGAATCTTGACCACTTCGGCGGGGAAGTTTTTGCCGCGTGCAACGATGTCCACCATTGTGCCGGGTGCGCTCAGATGCACAGGAACGTAGCCCATTGCGATTGCCTTGCCGAGTGTGGGTGCGATGTTACCGCTTGTTACTGTGCCGACTGTTTCGCCGTTGCTGGCGATGCCGTAGCCGTGGCGGGCGATGAATTTATCAACGCCGACAACCAAGCCCACGAGTTTGCGCGACACGCCGTTTGCTTTTGCGGCATTCAATACGTCGCTGCCGTTGAACTCGCCTTTGGCAAGTTTGGTAATCCACCCCAATCCTGCTTCGAGCGGGTGGGTGGTTTCGTCAATGTCGTTGCCGTAGAGACAATATCCTTTTTCCAAGCGGAGGGTATCGCGTGCGCCCAAGCCAACAGGTTCGATACCGAATTCCGCGCCTGCCAGCATGATGGCATCCCACACCGCCGCACACACCGAGGCATCGCCACGGAAGTAGATTTCCATGCCGAGTTCGCCGGTGTAGCCCGTGCGCGAGAGAATCATATCCACGCCCGCAAGAGTGCCGGTGGTAAAGGTGTAGTAGGCAAGTGCACCGAGGTCGGCATCGGTAAGTTTCTGGAGTGTTTCGATTGACTTCGGTCCTTGGATGGCAAGCAGGTTAATCTCTGCGCTGATGTTGGTAAGCGTCAGGTTGGGGAACGCCGCCGCATTGCCCGCCGCCCACGCCCAATCTTTTTCTTCGCAGGCACCGTTCACCACCATCATGTAGTGGTTGTCGGTGTGCATATACACAAGCAGGTCGTCCACGATACCGCCGTCGGGTTTGCACATCGCGCTGTACTGCGCCTTGCCCGGACTGAGCTTCGAGACATCGTTCACCGTGAGCTGCTGAAGGAATGCAAGTGCATCCGCTCCGCGAACATCGAACTCGCCCATGTGCGAAACATCGAACACGCCGACCGCCGTACGCACGACGTTATGCTCGTGCATGATGCCTTTGGGATATTGAATCGGCATTTGGAATCCGGCGAACTCGACCATCTTGGCTCCGGCAGCCGTATGCTGCGCATGAAAATTGGTTTGTTTCATTGATTGTAGTTGATATGGTAATGGATTACACCGTGGCGGGCGTAAAAATAGTTTCGGGGCGGCATCACGGAGAGACATAGCGTGCGCCACGTCTATGCCGGATAGCGACAACCCAACAGCGGACGGCAAAAATAGGTTCAGCATAGCAAAGCGAAACCCCGTGGTACGCTTTATTTTCGCAGCACTATAATCCTGTTGTGCAAAGCGCGGTGTCGGGATTTCCGGCACAGTTGCGATTCGCACAACCACTATATCACGTAGTTCATACCGTTATGTCCCCGACCCTGCATGTTCTCAGCCGGTGCATTGTTGCAATTGCCGCTCTTTTTAGCTGCAACGCGCTTGCCCAAAAAGCCGCGTATCCCTATAGCGAATCGGCGAATAGAATTATCAAAAACGCCACTGCCGACAGCGCGCTCTATAAACGCTTGGCAACCATGTGCGACACCTACGGCAACCGCCTCAGCGGGAGCGAATCACTTGAACGTGCGATTGACTGGATTATCGCCGAGGCAAAGAAGGACGGGTACGATGCACGCGGCGAAAAGGTCATGGTTCCGCATTGGGTTCGCGGCGCTGAATCTTGCACAATGACCGCACCCCGCACGCATACGATGCCAATACTTGGGTTAGGCGGCTCGGTGGCTACACCGCCGGGCGGCATCGAAGCGGAGATTCTTGTTGTGCGGAGTTTCGAGGAGTTGAAGAAACGTGCGGCGGACGCAAAAGGGAAAATCGTTCTCTATAATGTGCCGTTCACCAAATACGGCGAGACGGTTCAATACCGTGTGAATGGTGCTGTGGAAGCGGCGCGTGCCGGAGCGGTTGCATCGCTTGTGCGCTCGGTGGGTCCGTTTTCCATCCAATCGCCCCATACGGGAATGCTGCGCTACAACGACTCTCTTCCTAAAATTCCCCATGCCGCCATTACGCTCGAAGATGCCGAGATGATTGCCCGGCTTAGCGGGCGCGGTACGCCTGTCCGTATCCGGCTGATGATGAGCGCGCAAACATTGCCCGATGCGGAGTCGCGCAATGTGGTGTTTGAAATCAAAGGAACGGAACTGCCGAATGAAGTTGTGGTGATGGGCGGGCATATTGACTCGTGGGATGTGGGGCAGGGTGCGATGGACGACGGCGGCGGCTGCTTTGCCGCGTGGTATGCACTGAATGCCATTCGCGCATCGGGACTGAAACCGCGGCGCACCATCCGCGTGGTAATGTGGACGAACGAAGAGAACGGTGTGCGCGGCGGTGCGGCGTATGCCGAACAGCATAAGAACGAACGCCACGTGCTGGCAATAGAATCCGACGAAGGCACATTCAAGCCGACGGGGTTCGGCTACGAGGGTGGTACGCCGCAGATGATGAACCTGCTGAAAGATGTTGCAACGCTGCTAAAGCCGCTCGGCGCGGATGATATTCACAACGGCTTTGGCGGAGCGGATATTTCGCCGCTGAAAGAGCGGTTTAACACACCCTTACTCGGACTTGAAGTTCAAGGCGACCGCTACTTTTGGTTTCACCACACCCACGGCGATACGATTGACAAACTGAACCCGAAAGAACTGAACGAATGTGCGGCGGCGATGGCGGTGATGGCGTATGTGATTGCCGATATGAAAGAACTTCCCGCAACCGGAAAATAAACGGGCTACGCTTCGCGCACCTTCACGCGGATAAGCCAGTAGGCGGTTGCTTTGTTCAGCAGTTGTGCGGGCTTATAGGTGCGCCGTCCCTGCACTTTGATATTGTTTGGATACGGCGACGGGTCGCGGACGACAAGCGTTGTCATCACCAAACTGTTGCCCTGCGGAATCAACTCCGCTCCGGTAATCACCACAGCGTGGTTCATGCGCGGACGCGATTGGTACGAGAGCAGAACCGGACGTTGGTTCATAAGTTCCTCCACAATCACATCAAGCGGCGGTGCGCCGGGCATCAATACCGACTTCACGGTGTAGTGTTTGCCGCGCCGGTCAAGCCCCCAGTTATTCAAGTGCGAGGTAATGTGCATCAAATCGCCGGGCTTATTGGGCAGGAATCCGTAGCGGTCGGTTCCGAACGTCCGCTTCACAATCAGTTCTTGCGGCAGGGCAAGACCGTAATGCCGGAAAATCATATTCAGCGAAGCCGCCCAGCACCACATGGAGTTTCGCTGCGGCGAAAAGCGTTTATTAAGCAGGTCGGAGTTAATCCCGATGAACATGGCGTTTTGCTAATAATGATGATACGATGCGGTACAAAAGTAGCCACAAGCCGATGTACGGATGTTCATTCGCCGCGCTATCTTTGCCGTGTGTGATGTGCAATGCGCCGCCACTGCCAATCCCCTCAACAACCAACAACGTCCCTACGTCATGTTCGACCCTAATCAAAAACTCGTAACCATCGAACGCCATATCGCCGAGCAGCAGGGAATGTTTCCCGAAGCCACAGGCGAATTCTCGAAACTCATGCGCGACCTGACCCTTGCGCTCCGCATCATTGCACGCGATGTGCGCCGTGCGGGGCTGAATAACATTTTGGGTTATACGCAGCAAACAAACGTCCATGGCGAGGCGGTGAAAAAGCTCGACGAGTTTGCCAACGACATCATCTTCCGCGCAATGGATCATGGCGGTCATTTATGCGTCATGGCTTCGGAGGAATCGGACGGATTGATTCAGATACCGCAAGAGTATAAACGCGGCAAGTACGTGCTGGTCTTCGACCCGCTCGACGGCTCCTCGAATATAGATGTGAACATCACCATCGGCACCATCTTCTCGATTTACCGCAGGGTGGACACAATGCTTGACACACCCGGCTCGGTTGAAGACATTTTGCAAGAGGGATATAAGCAAGTATGCGCCGGCTACGCACTCTATGGCAGCAGTACGCAACTTGTTTATACAACCGGCAAAGGCGTGGACTGCTTCACGTTCGACCCCACTATCGGCGAGTTCCTTCTCTCGCATCCGCAAATCACCATACCGGAACGCGGAAAAATTTACAGTATCAACGAAGGTAACCGCCACTATTGGGCGAAGGGTTTGCAGCAATACGTTGAGTACCTGAAAACACCGACACCCGACAACGCCCATCCTTACTCGCTCCGCTATATCGGAACGGCGATTGCCGACGTTCACCGCACACTCTTCTATGGGGGCATCTTCATGTATCCCGCCGACAGCAAATCTCCGAAGGGCAAGCTGCGCTTGATATACGAAGTGAATCCGCTTGCGGCAATTATCGAAGAAGCCGGCGGGCGCGCCACCGACGGCGAACGCGAGATACTGACCATCATGCCTACGGAAATCCACGAACGGATGCCCTGCTTCATGGGCAGTAAAGAAGATGTTCTGGAAGTGGAGCAATTCCTGCGGGGCGAACACCCAAGCCAATTGGTGGTATAAGAAACGGCGAGAGAACGACATTCAACGAACAGCGTCTGATTTCACTACGCGCATAACACGATGGCATCACCACGTACAAAGAAACGGTCTGCAACAGCAACGTCCGGACAGACGGAGTTGCAGGATTTCGCCGCGCTCAGTAAACAGATTGACCGTTGCGTTGAGGAAGCCGACTACGAAGCCGCGATTGAACTTATCAAGCGGTTGGAATCACGTGCCACGAACGACCCCACAGGACACGCAATATGGATTGTCCACAACCAATACGGGCGTGTGTATCAGCGTCGTAACGAGTTCGGCTCGTCGTTAGAAGCGCACAACCGCGCACTTGATATTGCCGCTGAAATCAATGATCTTCGTTGCCGTGCATCATCGCTTCATAATATCGGTCTGGTGTACCAGTACACAGGCAGCTACGATGTGTCGCTTGAGTATTTTAATAAGAGCTATGTGCTGAAGGTGCAGATTGGCGATGACAGGTTGCTGACAACCACATTGCATGAAATGGGAAACACACTCTCGAAACTCGGCAGGCACGAAGCCGCAGTTCCGCTATTCAAGGAAGCCCTTGCTATCAAGGAGCGGCTCGGCACTGCGTGGAGTACGGCATCAACAATGATGAGTATCGGTATCTGCTTTCAGCACATGAATAAACTCGATGAATCGCTTGAGTACCATTTCAGCGCACTCGCACTCAAGGAAGGTCATCCGAACATCCTCTCGTATGCGTATTCACTTCAGAATATCGCAGAAGTGTACCGGATGCAGGAGCAGTTCGAAAAAGCAATCGAGTTTGCACTGCGTGGATTGGAAATCAAGCGGAAGCAGAACAACCGGCTCGACATCGGCACATCGCTCTTGCTTCTGACGGAGGCGCATAGCTGTCTGGGCAATGGCACAGACGCACTGAACTACGCCAATGAACTCGCGGCAGTTGCCGATACAATGGGAATGCAACACACCACAACAATGTCATGCCGCGCACTCTCGCTTGCATACGAGGCACTTGGCGATCCGGCAGCCGCCTTGCAATGGCACAAGCGTTTCCACGAATCACTCATGAAGGAACGCCATGACGAATCCATCAGGCGCGTTGAATTGCTGATGGTTGTGCATGAGTTCGATAAAACAAAACACCGCGCCGAGTTGGAACGTCTCCGTGCTGAGGCATTAGAGCGCGAGCTTGCACTGAAGAACAAGGAACTGACGACACTCGCGCTGACCCTTGCACAAAAGAACGAGGCGCTGACGCGGTTGAAATACGATATTGAGAAGGCATATCAAGAGGGCAATGCGGCAAGCAGGATCAGCGGCATCCGGCGCGAGGTGGCAGCCACCCTGAGCGGCGACACCTCGTGGCATGTGTTCGAGCAACAGTTTCAAAGCGTCCACAATGATTTTCTTCAACGCATATCGTCGCGCTACCCCTCGCTGACGGCAATCGAACTGCGCGTGTGTTCGCTGCTGAAGCTGCAACTCTCGACCAAAGAGATAGCCCACCTTCTGTGCATTGAACCGAAGTCGGTTGAAGTATATCGCTACCGCATCCGCAAGAAAATGAATGTGGACAGCTCAGCCAATCTTGCGTCGTTTTTCAGTGCGTTGTAGGAGGGGGACTGCGGCGACGGTATTCAATAAAAAATCCCCTGCGGCATAACCACAGGGGATGATGTTTCTACGGCTTAGTATGCCGCAATCACGCGCCGGACTTAGCGGATGATGTTGATGAGTTTGGTTGTTGTATGCGCGCCTTGGCGGACGTTCAGGTAGTAGGAACCCGACGGCAAGGAAGCGGTGGAAACAAGATGGTAATTCATACCTGTTTCTGTTGCTTGTGCAACTGCCGAATACAGAACCGAACCAACAGAGTTTGTGATTGTCACCGATGCATTGCCCGATTCTGTGCCACGGAATGCAACTGTCACGTTATCTACAGCCGGGTTTGGTGCTGCTTCTACAACGATAGGCGATGTGTTCACCGACTCGTCCACGCTGACAATGCCATCCACGGTGTATTCTTGCGCTGTGTTGAAATCAACCAATGCGTAGCGTGTGTATTGCTTGTACGCTTCATAATCGCCGGCAAGATCGGTTGCCAAACGGTATTGGTTGCCGTATTCTGTTTCGTAGCGGGTTGCGCCGGTGGCTGCCGATGAAACTGTGAGCAACGGAATCTTGAGGTCGTTCGGAACAACAGGAGGAATCCATGTGATACGGTCAATCATGGTTGTGTTGGTCAAGTTGCGGAACTTCGACCACTGACCGCCGCTGACGGGGCGTGTAGCCATCACAACATCAGTCGAGAGAACTGTGTCGGGGGCAACAACATCGCCTGCTTCGTTTTTACGACCGATACCATTCGGGAAAATGTCACGGCGAACATCTAACATTTTCAAGACAAGTGTTTTGCCGTCGGCTGTCAATGCCAATTGTGTTTCGTTGCCCTTTTGGCTTGCCTGCCAGTTATACACACCTGATGTACCGCTCAAGAATTTGTTGTAGAAATTCAGTGTCTCGAAAAGTGAGTACTCGCCAAGATCAACAAGTGTCCATGCCGAGCCGTCATACTTTGCTTCTACAAGTCGGGCATTTAATCCTGCACGTCCTGCACGTGTATCATAGAAGATACCTATACAACTGTATTGATTATCACCATAGACGATGAAGTCCTTACCGGAACTGACAGTCGAGTCATTGACAAATGACGTCCCGAAATCATCAGCTACTCCGCCGCGGCGAAGCGGGAATGAGTAACGGAATGAGGAACTGTCGGGACTCCATCCCAAACTTGTTGCAAAAGCACGGATTGTTGATGTCATCAATGGATTCATTGTACTCCACGTGGTACCGTTATCGCTCGAACGGGTAACGCCAAAGGTAACAGTATTTTCCGCGCCGTCGGCAGCAGCTACGATAGAGCCGAATGCACAGACATACATAACACCATTGTGTACGCTGTTGCCGACCAAGTTATTGGTACGGGTGTTTGCCGCTGTATTTGCCGTAAATGTAGCGTAACCAAGCGGCGGCGGAACAAGCGTGTTTTGATCGCCGGATTCCAAATCGAAACGGATAAGACCGATATCGCTGTTTGTTTCCGGACCGCGTCCCGAATTATTCTGGTTGCTGAGTGTTGATGAGAAAACAACGATGGAACCGTTCGGGTTGGTATTATTAATTGCAACACCTGCATCACTGCCAAAACGCTTCACGCTGTTTCCGTCTTTCGGGTCATGACCTTCCAATGTGCTGCCAAAGTAGGTTGTTGCAGCATTATTTTCCTGAACACCGACTGTTGCGCCTTCCCATGTTGCGCCTGCTGTCCCCTTAGTCATCGGTGTAAAGAATGGAAACGAGAGTAAGGTACGGTCTGTTTCTTTACCGCCGGGGTTTTTAATATCCAATGTAGGATAGCGGGGATTGCCAATAGTGGTATTTCCCGTATAGACAGGTATCGAAGGATTCCATGTTGCACCCGCATCGTTTGAAGTTTTGATTTTTACGCTATTCGACGTATTGCGTTCCTGTCCTGCGGGAGTGTTGTCGAATGGGAATGCGCCACGGGTCATGGTGGCAAGTGTGTTAGATACCGGATCCCACACAAGCGGACGTTGCGTATCGCCATAGTAGGAAAACGCATTGAAGAGCGAGTCAATCACTTTGAAATTTGCCGACTGTAGCGACGGTGCTGATTTACCGTTGTGGATGGTTGTGGGGATTTGTTTGCGTATCCCCGTAATAGTGCCGCTGATGGGGTTAGCATCACGCTTCGGCGTAATTGCAATCTCTCCGGCGGGTGTTCCGGCGGTTGCAGTGGTTGCCAGCAGCGATGCACAAAGCGCGGCATTGGCAAAAAGGGTAGTAACCTTCATAATGTCTCCCAATGAGATAAATAAAATACTGTGTTTGATTCTGCGAATCTTTGCCTGTTGTTTCACGCACTAACACAAGAAATGTCAGTTCTATTCAACTAATGACTGACAAATTAAGAATGACAAGTATTTCGGCAAGCAGACGCTTTGCTCTACTGTACAAGAATCTTCGCTGCGAAACCTGATGTATCTTGCCGATGTTATCGCGCAGTGGGCAATGAAACCGCCCCGAACACGTGATAGCAGCATATCATATTTCTGACTCGAACACATGAAAAATATTCTCCGTTTCTTGGTTTGTATCGCGCTTGCCGCAACGCCGCTTGCAGCACAGCAACCCCTCAATGCCGATATCATCATGCAGCGCACCTTGCAACGCGCCGCCGTTGTTGACGACCATGCTCTGGCTGCCGAACCCCGACTCCGTCCGTTCTACCACGGCGTGGCAAGCGGCGACCCCCTTGCCGACCGCGTTATTCTGTGGACGCGCGTCACCCCCGAAACCAACGACCCTGTTTCCGTGCAGTGGCGCATTGCCACCGATACCGCCTTTGCCAACGTCGTCCGGCGCGGCGAACTAACGACAAACGCCCAACGCGACTTCACCGTAAAAGTGGATGTGGACGGTTTGCAACCCAACACCACCTATTACTACGGGTTCTCCGCACTTGGCGCACATTCGCTCACTGGCAGAACAAAAACGCTACCCGTTGGCAATTACGACCATGCGCGTATCGGTGTGGTCTCGTGCAGCAATTTGCAGTCGGGCTATTTCAATGCCTATGCACGAATCGCCGAGCGAAACGACCTTGACGCGGTATTGCACTTGGGTGATTATATCTACGAATACGCCGCCGATACCACTGGCGCGAACAACTGGGTTGTGCAGAACGCCCGCATCCCGCGACCCAACAAGGAAATCCTGACCCTTAGCGACTACCGCACACGCTACGCCACCTACCGCTTAGACCCCGACCTGCGCCGCTTGCACCAACAGCATCCGTTTATCAATGTGTGGGACGACCATGAGTTTGCAAACGATGCGTGGGCGGACGGGGCGCAAAACCACCAAACGGAGGAAGGCGATTGGAACGTGCGGAAGTCGGTCTCGAAACAAACCTATTACGAATGGATGCCCATCCGCGAGCGCAGCGACACCACCATTCACCGCTCGTTTGCCATCGGCGACTTAGTGGACGTGTTCATGTTGGATACCCGCATCGAAGCGCGGCAGAAACAAGTATCCAACGTTGCCCCCGATGCGCCGAAGGAATCGAAGGATTCGCTGAATAATCCCAACCGCACCATGCTTGGCGCAACGCAATACGCATGGCTTACTCAAGGGCTTAGCTCCTCGACCGCGCAGTGGAAGCTGCTTGGAAATCAAGTGATGTTCACGCCGATAAAAACAACACCGGTTGATACCACACCGCTTTCGGCTTCAGGCAAGCTGCTCCTGCCGTTTGCGCTGCCGCTGCTGCAAAGCCGGTTCACCACCGACCTCTGGAGCAATTACCCCGCCGAGCAGCAACGCCTGATGAGTCATATCCGCACAGGCAACATCAAGAATGTGCTGATTACGACAGGTGATTTTCATTGCGGTTTCGGATTCGATGTTGCCGAAAGTCCCGCCGCCTACAACGGCAGCAACGGTCTTGCCTGCGAATTCCTAACGCCAAGCATCAGTTCAACCAACTTCGACGAAAACATCCGCAGCGTGTCGTTCGCCGCACCACTTATGCCCGAACTTGTGCGTGCAATGGACCTGACGCTTGCCAAAAATAACCCGCAGATGAAATACGGCGACTTAGTGCAGCACGGTTACGTTCTTCTCGACATCACGCGGCAGCGCACCCAGGCGGATTGGTACCATGTGGATACGCTCTTGCTAAAAACATCGGTCGAGCGGTTTGCAAAAGGACTTCTTACCCAATCGGGCGAAAGCCGGTTGCAAAATGCCGCAACACCCGCATCGCCAAAGGCGCAGCAGCAAATCCCCGCGCCGCCTTTCCCTCCGGCGTTTATCGTCAGTGTGAACAACGCCAACGAGAGTGAAACCTCCGACATCGTTCTGCTCTCGCTGTATCCCGCGCCGGCATCATCGCTTATCGCCATGAACTACTCGCTTGCCTCGGCGCAGAACCTGCACATTGCGCTCTATGATATTCGCGGACGCGAAGTGGCAACCATCTTGGACGGACGGCGCGACGCGGGGATGCATTCATTGGTAGCCGACTGCTCGGCGCTTGCAAGCGGAACGTATGTGCTTCGCATTCTTGGCAACGGTGCATCCGTTACGCGCACCATCGAAATCCGCCGGTAATGTTTATGGGTGAACGGGCGGCGCGTAGGGCAGGTAATACGGGCTGATAAGCAGATACACAATCACACCGGTCACCGCCACATACAGCCACACGGGAAACGTATAGCGAGCCAAGCGTTTGTGGCGTGCGTAATCGCCCGTCAGCGAGCGGTACGACGTGAACAGAATGAACGGAAGAATCACCGCCGCAAGAATAATATGCGTGATAAGGATGATGTAATACACCGTCCGCACAACGCCCTCGCCGCCGAATGTTGTCTCGCCCGCTAACAAATGGTGCGCGATATACGAGACAAGAAACAAGACCGAAAGCAAAATAGCCGCAAGCATCAGTTTTTTATGTGCAACGAACCGCTTGCGCCGGACAGCAACAAACGCCGAAACAAGCAGCACACTCACGGTGGCGTTGATACACGCATTGGCGAGAGCAAATAGGTGCGGGTCGAATCCTACATCAACCTGAAGCTGTACCCTGCCAAGTATAACAACGGCAAGAAAGACCACTGCCGAAACAGAATAAATGATAAGACGCGCACGCGATTCGTTGGGCGCGAACATGGGACGAAGTGATGAATCAAGCATAGACGGGTAATAAATGTTGTGAACGTACCGCCGTGGGTGGCGCACCGCGAAAATACTGCACGGAACAGCGTACCGCATCTGCCTTCGGCGGACGGCACCGCACCACGCGTTTCACCACCACCCGCCCTCTGCCGGAAAGCGCAGTCCGCTTTCACCCAAGCATTTTGCGACGCGGCTTCAACAATACCGTCTGCGGTGATTGAAGAAGCGCCAGCGATGAGATGAAGTTCCAATATTGCAGAATTGTATCACTCTGAAACCCTTGAATAGAAGTTTCACGAATCATACTACTCTTTACGGGAATACGCTTTCAGTAAATTTCGATGAAACGTATCGTCGCTCAAGTTCATCACACATCAAACTTGATACACTTTCTCACATAACCCGGACCGAGATCCTTATGGGTGGGTATGAAATCCTATATCTACGATAATTTTAGCAACTTCATTTTCAGTCATATACTACCTTGTTTTAATTATAGTTCAAGCAAAATCCCGCAAAGGCGCGAAGAGAGAACCCGCAAAGGCGCAAATAACTATTGTATCACACTTGAAGAATGTACACAATACCACCTTAGCGACTTAGCACCTTTGCCCACTTTGCGTGACTACATATTCCTCCGGTACTGACCGCCAACCTGATAGAGTGCCTGACTCATTTGTCCGAGTGAGCAGACCTTAGCGGATTCCATCAATGCCTCGAAGATATTGCCATTGAGAATAGCGGTTTGCTTGAGTGCTTTCAGTGCGCTGGATGACGTATCGCTATTACGGTTTTGCACGGCACGGAGATTGGAAATCTGTTGATTCTTTTCCTCAGTGGTTGAGCGGATAACTTCTTGCGGGATGATAGTTGGAGAACCCTTGCTGGAAAGGAATGTATTCACACCAATGATTGGATATTCGCCCGTGTGCTTTTGCATCTCGTAGTAGAGCGATTCTTCCTGAATCTTGTTGCGCTGGTACATCATTTCCATTGCACCAAGCACGCCGCCGCGCTCGGTAATCCGGTTGAACTCCGCATACACAGATTCTTCCACAAGGTCGGTCAGTTCTTCAATAATAAACGAACCTTGCAACGGATTCTCGTTCTTTGCCAAACCAAGCTCGCGGTTGATGATTAGTTGAATTGCCACAGCACGGCGAACCGATTCTTCGGTCGGTGTTGTAATCGCTTCGTCATAAGCGTTGGTGTGGAGCGAATTACAGTTATCATAAATTGCGTAGAGTGCTTGCAGTGTTGTTCGGATGTCGTTGAAGTCAATCTCCTGTGCATGAAGCGAGCGACCCGACGTTTGAATATGATATTTAAGCATCTGAGAACGCTCGTTGCCACCATATTTATTTTTCATTGCTTTCGCCCAAATGCGTCGCGCCACACGACCAATTACTGCATATTCGGGGTCAATGCCATTAGAGAAAAAGAACGAAAGATTCGGCGCAAAGTCGTCAATATGCATCCCGCGTGAAAGGTAGTATTCCACAAAGGTAAATCCATTGGCAAGTGTCAGTGCAAGTTGCGTAATCGGGTTTGCACCTGCCTCAGCAATATGATAACCACTTATAGAAACAGAATAGAAATTCCGTACTTTCTTTTCGATAAAATACTGCTGAATATCACCCATCATACGGAGGGCAAACTCCGTTGAAAATATACATGTGTTTTGTGCTTGGTCTTCTTTCAGAATGTCGGCTTGAACCGTGCCGCGTACAGATTGCAGTGCTTTTTCTTTGCATTGTGCATACACATCAGCCGGGAGCACTTGGTCGCCTGTTACACCAAGAAGCATTAAGCCAAGCCCATTATTACCATCTGGTAGAGTATCAACGCCATCACCTGCGGCTATGTTGTTGTAATGCGGACGCGATAATCCTTTAGCTGAATAGATTGCATCAATCTTAGTATTGATTTCGTCGGTCAAGTTGTGTTCGCGGATATATTTCTCGCATTCTTGGTCTATAGCGGCATTCATAAAGAAGGCAAGGAGCATCGGTGCCGGACCATTGATGGTCATAGATACGGAAGTTGTAGGCGAACTGAGGTCAAAACCTGAATAGAGTTTCTTCGCATCATCAAGTGTGGCAATACTCACACCGGAGTTACCAATTTTGCCATAGATGTCGGGTCTCTCATCTGGGTCTTCACCATACAGAGTAACTGAGTCAAACGCAGTACTCAAGCGGGCGGCAGGCATTCCTTGACTAAGGTAGTGGAAGCGTTTGTTTGTTCGTTCCGGTCCGCCTTCGCCGGCGAACATTCGTGTTGGGTCTTCACCCTGACGCTTGAATGGATAAACGCCTGATGTGTAGGGAAATTCACCCGGAAAATTTTCTTGCATAGCCCAACGCACAATCTCACCCCAATCTTCAAATTTGGGTACAGCTATTTTGGGTATCTGCGAGTGCGAAAGTGATTCGATAAAGTTCTTCACTTTAATCTCTTTCCCACGAACGGAATAGGTGAAATTCTCGCCTTGATAATTAGCTTTCTTGATTTCCCATTCATCAAGCAGACGCTTCACTTCAGGGCGTAAGTGTTGCACTAATTCCTGATAACGTTTCACAAGTTCAGCTTGTGCAACTGTTTGCTTGCCCGAAGCATGCCCGTTAAGTTCGGTGATTCTGTGTTGTTCGAGTGTTGTGTTCATTGAGATTGTGTCTGTGTGTTTTGTAGTTGAAGTTGCTGATACAGCCAGTCGGCGCAGGCATCGGGACGCTCAAGTTCGGGAGCGTCTATATCCCACGTCAGCACTGTGCCATACTGCTCGATAATGACTTTGCTAAATTCTTGCGGATTGGCAATACGTGCAAAAACACCATGACCGATGTCGGATGCAAACGATATATCACCTGATACGCCGTCATTGAATACAACCCGAACCCGATAGTCAGGGAGGGATTCCGCACTGTGCAGGATATGATAATCATGGTTCATTGATCCAAACCCCGAATAGTAAAAAGTGGTTCTTTACGGGAACGTCGTTCCCAATTATCACGTAATTCTTCCGTATGTAGCATAGTCCATTCAATGACTAATGAGAGAACACGAGGCGGTAAAGAACCGGCAAGAACAGTTATCGGGTCAAATCCAATAGTCGCTCTATGTTCGCCATACCATGCCTCGAAATGGGGAGGATTATGGTCATTAAAATTCATGAGTATTTTAATTCCGAAAAAATATGCTATCTGCGGCATGAATCCTCACTCCTTCTTCGTGCTTTGTGTTCCGTGTTCATCGCGGTATAGTCATTGGTTTATGCAAATCTACGGGCAGCGTACAGATTGCAGGCGATACTCATGGGATGTGGAGTTGGCGGGCGGATGATGCCTTGCTTCTGTAGCATTGGTTACATACCGTCGCTGTTTTGCTTCTCTTCTGAATTATGTCGGCTAAACAGGGACTAACTTTGCAGCACGATATCTAAACATATTCTGTAACAGTATTACTCCACACCATGCGTATGAAATCTGTCATTACATCCCTGTTGATTTTGATTCTTGCAACCGTTGTCGCTTGCGATTCGCAGACAGCCACATCGCTTGCACCCGAGGCATTTGCCAAAACCCTGAAAGAGACAAAAAATGCCGTTGTCCTTGATGTTCGCACACCGGACGAGTTCCAACGCGGCTTTTTACAAGGAGCAATGAATATTGACTACAACAGCGATGGATTTGAAGCCGGTGTTAGTGCGCTTGACAAATCAAAACCATACTTTGTGTATTGTCTCTCGGGCGGACGCAGTTCCTCTGCCGCTTCCTATATGCGAAAAAACGGATTCACCAACGTGTATGAGCTGAAGGGCGGCGTTCTTGCATGGCAGAAGAGCAAATTGCCGCTGACAACAACCCAATCAGCTCCGCCTGCGTCGTCGGGAATGAGTATCAATGACTACAAGCAACTCATGCAAAGCCCAACACCCGTGCTTGTTGATTTCTACGCCCCGTGGTGCGGTCCGTGTAAAAAGATGGAGCCGATGCTGAAAGAGTTGGAGAGAGAGCGACCGTCGTCGCTTCGGATTGTTCGCATCAATGTTGATGAGAATAAAGACCTCGCGCAGTACCTCGGTATCGAGGCGATTCCCGTGCTGAAAATGTTTCGCAACGGCGCGGAACTCTGGTCACATTCCGGTTATGCCGATAAGGCAATGATTCTCGGTGCGTTGAAGGGGAGGTAATTCTTCTACCCCGCCAACTGCTCGATGCTGACAAGGCGCGGCTGCGGTACGTCGAATCCTAAAAACTGCTTTGCCACTTGCGGGAAGGTGGCGGGAATGTCGGTGACGTAGTAGGTGATGCGGGTTGAGGGAATCTCGCGCAGAGGTGCAAGCGCGTCAGTTGAGCGGAGCGTCTCTTGTACTGTCAGTGCGGTGTGCTCGCCCGGGTCAATCAGTGTGGCAGTCGGGATGGCATCCTGTATTGTGGCGCGGAGCAACGGGTAATGCGTACAGCCAAGTATCACCGTATCGGCATCAGCCATGACTAATGGTTTCATGTACTCTTCGGCAATGGCGCGGGTTGCGGGGTGCGCCACCCATCCTTCTTCGGCAAGTGGCACAAAGAGCGGACACGGTTGACCAATCACCTCTATACGTCTGCCGTCCGCGTGCTGTTCGATATGCTTTGTATATGCATTACTGCCAACAGTTGCCCGCGTTCCCAGCACACCGATTCTTCCATTCCGCGTTTGCGCTATCGCCGCTTGTACCGACGGCTCAATCACTCCCGTAACGGGAACGCTGCTTGCCGAGCGGACTTCGCGCAGCGCAACCGCCGATGCGGTATTACACGCGATGATGATATGCTTTACGTTGTGCAGCTCCAAGAACCGCGCACATTGCAGCGAGTATTGCACTACTGTTTCGGGTGATTTATTACCATACGGCACGCGGGCGGTGTCGCCGAGATACACATACTCTTCTTGCGGCATGAAATGCACCAAATGGCGCAATACGCTCAAGCCGCCTACGCCCGAATCAAATACACCGATTGGTTGTGTGTTCATGCGTTTCCGTATTGGTTTGTTGCTAATTCAGGGGAATCATATAGCCGAAGAGCGCATCAAGTATCAGGATGGATGCCGCCGAAAGTGTGAATGCACGAACCGTGCTTTGTCCAACGCCTTCTGCGCCGCCGGTGGTGCTCATGCCCACATAACATCCTATTAGCGAGGTAACGCCACCAAAGGTGAACGACTTGCCCAAGCCGGTTGCTATCTCGGCTAAACTGAAGAACCGCTGCACTGAATCGAAAAAGAGCGTGGGCGAGAAATCAAACTTCAACATCGTCAGTACAAACGCGCCCGCAAGCGCAACCACATTCGAGAACACGGCAAGGATAGGCATCATAGTCAGCGCGGCTACCACGCGGGGCATTCCTAAGTAGCGGTTCTTATCAATCGCCATCATTTCCAGTGCGTCAATCTGTTCGGAGACCGCCATTGTTCCAAGTTGCGCGGCAATCGCTCCGCCCACCCGTCCGGCAATAACCAATGCCGTGAGAACCGGTGTCAGTTCTGTAAAGATGACCGTTGCAATCGAACCGCCTATGAAAGGGCGGGCAATCGCAATCAGGTTGAACTTATCGAAAAGGTTTGTTGCTTGCAGTGCGGCAATCGCTCCGGTGAATGAACCGATAAGGATAACGAGCGGCAGTGAATCGGCACCCACAATGCCCATTTGCTCAATAACCAAGTGGCGGTCGCGTACGATGCGCGGCACATAACGAATCACGCGGGCAAGCAGCATTGCCACTGCGCCTATCTCGGCAAAAAGTCCGAGAACCGCCCTACCGATACGTGCAAAAAAATTGGTCATGATACGTGCTGTGTGTTGGTGGGAATCATCCGTTCTGTTATCCGTGCATAAGCGCAATGTTCGGCAGCGAGCGCACGATGTCCGCTTCGTATTCTAGCAACTCTGTCAGCCGCCGTTTTACCTCGCGGGCGGGAAAATGATTCCTCGCAATCGTTGTGTAGGTGGCGTAGTGTCCGGCTTCCGATGCAAGCAGCGATTCATAGAACAATGCAAGCTGCGGGTCGGCGATGTGCTTTGCCAAGAGGGAGAACCGTTCGCAGGAACGCGCCTCGATAATCGCGCCGGTCAGGAGCATGTCAAGCATCCGTTCGGGGTCGGCGGTGCGGATTGCCTCGTGCAGCCGCCGTGCATACACCCCTTTGGTTTCGTGGCGGAGTGTAAGCCCGCGTTGTTGGATATACTCGAAGACAAGAGCGAAATGCTCCGTCTCCTCTTGCACAATCGCAATCATTTCCTTTACCACGTCCATGCATGTAGGATAGCGTTGCATCAGCGTCATGGCAAAGGCGGCTGCCTTGCGTTCGCAATGGGCGTGGTCAATCAGCAGCGCAGCGGTATTGGCACAGGCGGCGGTAATCCACGCAGGGTTTGTGTCGGCTTTCAGTCCAAGCATTGTGTTCGGTGTGGCGGGGTAATTCTACGACCCCAACAGTGCAAGCACCTGTGCAAGCTGGCGGCGCAAATCGCGTCGGTGGACAATCAAGTCGGCAAAGCCGTGTTGCTGCTGGAACTCCGCGCTTTGGAATCCTTCGGGAAGTTTTTTGCGGATTGTCTGCTCAATCACACGCGGTCCGGCAAATCCAATCAGTGCTTTCGGTTCGGCAATGATAATATCGCCCAGCATGGCGTAGCTCGCACTCACGCCGCCCGTTGTGGGGTCGGTGAGAATCGAGATATACGGCAGCCCCGCATCAGCCACTTGCGTCAATGCAGCCGAGGTCTTTGCCATTTGCATCAGCGAGAACGCAGCTTCCTGCATCCGTGCGCCGCCTGATGCGCTAATCACCACGAGCGGGGCGTTCATCTCGATGGCGCGTTTTGCCGCACGCGAGAATTTTTCGCCCACTACAGAACCCATCGAGCCGCCGATAAAATTGAAATTCATACAACCGAAGGAAACCGTGCGCCCTTCTATCGTTCCGTAACCCACTGTCAGTGCGTCGCTTGTGCCGCCGCGCCGGTATGCTTCGCGCAAGCGGTCGGTGTAGGGCTTGGTGTCCACAAAGCCGAGCGGGTCGGCGGAGCGGACGTTTGTGTCGGTTTCCACAAACGAGTTTTCGTCGAAGAGAACCTTTGCGTATTGCTTGCTGCCGATTCGGAAATGGTTATCGCATTTCGGGCAGGTGAAGGCAAGTTCCTCTAACTGTTTTTTATAGATTATCTCGCCGCAGGCGTCGCACTTCGTCCACAGCCCGTCGGGCATTTCGCGCGGAGTTGTTTCCTGGATATTTTTCGATTTGCGTTGAAACCAAGGCATGATGATATAAGGTAATGGTCAAATAGTATTGTTGTGTGCGTGCCGCCGATTATCCGATGCGCCGTGTGCCGATGACGTTGTAGCGCGCCGCCACAAAGTTAAGGTCGGCGAAGGATGCGTTGCCCGCAGGGTTTGCGCCCGTTCCGTGAAAATCACTGAATGCTGCGGACTGATTAATCCAAATCGAACCGGTAAAGTTGAATGCGACGGGTGCGCCTGCGGCGATGAGTTCGCGCTCGGCGTAGTCCTGCATATCGGGATTGGTGGAATACACCGATGTTGTGAGTGCACCGTGGCTGCGGACGCTTTCCGCCATAAGGGTAATCGCTTGGGTAAAATCACCGACGGGTATGACAAAAGCAATCGGACCGAACCACTCGCGTTCGTAGATGTCGCGCTGTGTGGCTGCTGCTTTTAAGAGCAGCGGTGTTACCGAACGCGCATTCTCGAATCCGGGCTGTGCCAATGCCGCGCTTGGGCGGATGACGGTTGCACCTTGCCCTGCTGCTGATGTGATACGCTCAAGCGTTGAAGGATTTTGGATTGCGCCGAATGTCTGCGCCATTTTTTCATTCGCTGCGAGTGCGTCAATCTTTGCCGCAAGGCGGCTGGCAAACTCGTCGGGCGAGACAGTCCCGTCGGGCGTTGTGATGCCGCTTTCGGGTATGAAGAAGTTCTGCGGCGCGGTACACATCTGCCCGGAATACAGCAAAATGCTGAATGCAAGATTGTCGAGAACTGCATCAAGGTTTTCTACGCTTTCGACCGCCACCGTGTTCACACCCGCTTTTTCGGTGAAGCATACCTTACCGTGTTGCATACACACGCGCTCAACTTCCGCTCCGAACGATGGCGAACCGGTGTAGTCCACTGTGCCCGTGCGCGGGTTGGCGATGAGTTCCATCGTCAGCGGATGCTCCGGCGAGGGAACGCCAAGCTGCACGATGTGCGGGTCGAGACCGAGCGACTGCAACGTGTGTTGCATCGAGGCAACAAGAATGGCAAGCGGATACACGACTTTCGGATGGACTTTTGCAACGGTTGCCGCACCGGTCATCAAACTTGCAAACATACCCGGAACGCTGTTCCAAATAGGAAATGTCGAGCAGCCGATGGTAACATTCACGCCTTTGGGAACAGCATGAAACCGCTTTTGGACGGTGACGCTGATTTTGCCCATCGGTTTAACCCATGTTTGCTCTGTTGCGAATTGCGTTAATGCCGCATGTCCGGTTGCAACTGATTCAAGGGCGCGGTCGAACGAGTGCGGACCGGATGCCTGAAACGCCATCACGAACCCTTGTCCGGTGGTGTGCTGCGTGGCATAGCCAATCTCGAAAAAGTCCTTTGCGGCACGCTCCAAACATTCGATAAGAACTGCTGCGCGGTCGTCCGCTGTGAGTGCGCTCCATTGCTTCTGCGCTGTTTCCGCACGGCTCATCAGGTTGGCGGCACTGCTGACGGGATAGGTGATTCCCATGCTGATTCCGTAGGGCGATTCTTCCTCGCCGTGCCATGCGTCGCCCTGCTGCACAAGCCGCGTGAACTGATTGCCGCGTTGGTTGTTGAATGTTACTTCGCCGTCGGCATTTGCTGTTTCGCCATAAATTTTACCGCTCGGCGCTTCCGCCCAACGGGCGTAAAATTCGCGTGTTGCTATTGCATTGCGTGCGGCGGCGAGCGTCGGTGCGTGTGTCTCGCAGAGTTCCTGAAACCTGTTCATGTGATTCTGTGTTTTTTGGTGTCTTAGAAATACGGACTGCCAAATTACGTTATTCGCCTCAAAGATGCTCAAGACCTGTTTCATAGCATTATCTTTGACTCTTGACGCTATACAATTGACTATCTATCGCAATGAAACTCTACGTAAAGAACATGGTATGTAACCGATGCAAACTGATTGTCCAGCAAGTATTGGAGAAGTCAGGCGTTTTACCATTGAGCGTCACGCTAGGAGAAGTTATTGTAGAAGAGGAACTGAGCAATAGTGAAAAACTGATTCTTGATTCTCAATTACAAAAATTCGGTTTTTTACTTATCGAAGATAAATCTATCAGAATGGTCAGTCAGATCAAGTGCTTGATTATTGAATTGGTGCACTATCGTAATAATTCACTTAATGGAAAATTATCCGAATATTTAAGCCATACTCTTCATCATGATTATACACATCTCTCCAATCTCTTTTCGGATATTGAGCATATCACTATCGAACGATATTACATAACACAGAAAATTGAAAAAGTAAAAGAACTATTGGTATATGACGAGCTGTCACTTTCAGAAATAGCATACCGCCTGAACTACTCGAGTGTTGCACATCTAAGCAATCAATTCAAAAAGATAACAGGTTATACGCCAACACACTTCAAAAATACACGTACAAAAGACCGCAGGACATTAGATGAGATTTAATCGAACCATCATATAATTCTTTTCAATAATTGTGTAACAATCTTTGCCTTGATTCATAGAAATTTTGCACTCATAAATTAAAGGTGCACTGCTACTGTAGTGCTAACAATTATAATCTACAACACTATTTATGAGTATGAAGCGCAGAGATTTTATACGTTCAGCATCTATTGGAAGTTCACTGTTGCTCAATGGTGGACTAAGTTTTTTGACGCAATCATGTCAACACTCAATGGATATGGATGCTAGTCGTAGTTATACCGCGGTTGTTGAGGGTGATTTCAATACTGCCTTTCAGTTGCCACTTCAATCTTCTGCAAAAAACTCAAATTTATCTCCCCAGTACATTACAACTCAGATATTCAGGAACAAGAACACACAAGCACTTGGCTATACCAATATGTTTCTTGGACCGACTCTAAGGGCAAATAATGGTGAGAGTGTAGCCATTAGACTTACAAATCAGCTTTCTGAAGAAACAAATATCCATTGGCATGGATTAATTATTCCTCCAATAATGGACGGTCATCCAAAAAACATCATTCCACCAGGTGGATCATTTAATTATCAGTTTACCATTTCCCAAAGAGCCGGTACTTACTGGTATCATCCGCATCCACATGGTACTACTGGTTCTCAAGTATATCGTGGTCTAGCGGGGTTCTTCATTGTGAATGATGCCGAAGAGATTGCGTTAAACCTTCCTGCCGGTAACTATGAGATTCCGTTCCTGATTCAAGATAAACGTTTAGCTATGGATTCTTCATTAAGATATTCCCCAACAATGTCAGATACAATGACAGGATATTTGGGGGATACAGTCATGGTAAATGGTCTTTCAGCACCGTATATGAACATTGAAAGTCGTTGGTATCGTCTTCGCGTCTTAAATGGCTCTAATGCTCGTCTTTACAATTTGGCATTCAGTAATAATGCTGGATTTTATGTTATTGGTTCTGATGGAGGGTTGCTTCAAACACCTGAACGAGTTAATAGTATATTATTGGCACCGGGCGAAAGGGCGGATTTATTAATTGATTTCACTAACTATACCACAGGTACTGAACTGTTCCTTCTCAGTAATGTTTTTAGTAACGGTGGGGTGCAGGGAGAACAATCTTTTAAAATATGTAAATTCAATGTTGTTAATAGCGTTACTGACAATTTTACACTTCCATCAACATTATCTACAATAACTCGAATGCTGCCAGATTCCTCAATAAGAACTAGGAACTTTGATATTGGGAATATGATGAATGGTAATCATGGTAGTCATGCAACTGGTGGCTCATCTTCACCAATGCATACCATCAATAATAAGATATATAGTATGGATAGAATAGATGAAACTGTACGTGCAGGGGAAACTGAAGTATGGGAGTTTGATAACTCGAAAGGAGATGAGATTCATCCAATGCATATACACGGATTACAGTTTCAAGTACTTGGAAGAACAGGCGGGCGAGGTATCATAACGCCTATTGAAAAGGGATGGAAAGATACCGTTTTGTGTATGCCAGGAGAAAAGGTAAAAGTAATCTTAACATTTCCCTACTCTCAAGGCACATTCGTTTTGCACTGCCACAACTTGGAACATAGTGATGACGGCATGATGCTCAACTATACAATACAATAAGAAATGCTAACAATTAAAAAAAAATCAATATGAAAACACTTGTACTCAAGACAAACATAAATTGTGGGAGTTGTGTAGCTAAAGTAACTCCATTTTTAAATGACAACCCTTCAATTCAGAATTGGGTAATAGATACCCAAAATCCTGATAAAATCTTAACCATCAATGGTCAAGTTTCTGAAAACCAAATTATAGAATTGATAACAAAAGCTGGTTTCACAGTAAAAAAAACTTATGATAGCAGCCCTAATGCTGACTTTTGGCATGATACTACTGTATGGAGAAAAGCAAGTTTTAACACGTTAAATTGCTTAATTGGCTGTTCTATAGGCGACTTTGGTATGATTATATATTTGCAAGTATACCATCATTATTGTCCTATGTGGCTTTCTATGCTTTTAGCTATCATTGCAGGGTTATTCACTTCCATTTTATTGGAAACCGCAATTTTATACTACAAAGAAAAGTTGACTTGGACACAGTCTTTGCAAATGGCTTTGGGAATGTCCTTAATTTCTATGATCGCTATGGAAATAGCAATGAATATCACTGACTTTATGCTCACAGGCGGAAAAGCAGATTTTCATTCGCACACCTATTGGCTTGCCTTTGGTTTTGCCCTCATTGCAGGTTTTTTTGCACCACTTCCTTACAATTATTTTAAACTCAAAAAATATAACAAATCCTGTCATTAATGGAAAATTCTCTTAAAAAAAATACCTTATACTCTGTACTGTATACATCACTTGCTTGCATAGCCGTTTGTCTGGTTTGCGATATTGTCATTTTTGGATTACTAGAACATCATAGTTCGTGGTCTGGAATATCCGCAATGTATTTGGCAATGGGTTTGGCTACTGTGGTTTCAAGTACTTTGCAAACGAGTTACATAAGCATTAGACATAACGAAAACTTTTTTAAGGTGTTGAGAGCAATGTTTTTGATGGTATTGGTTTCTATGATTGGTATGGGCTTGGCAGAAATGATCTTACATTCGGGAATACACTCAGACGGACATACTATTCACGAAAGCATGAAGTCTGTTGAGGGTATGCACCACCACAATCACACTCACGAAATCACCAAAACATATATGCACCATACTATGATTACACCTTTTGCTCTTGGGTTAATGTTTTTTGGTGGTT
>JAEUSO010000400.1 GCA_016788605.1 Candidatus Kapaibacterium sp.
GTTCCTGTACCATGCAATGCGGCAAACTTGGAATTCAACAATGTTGAGTTTAATGGTGAAGCGCGTAACAATATGAATATAACCGTTCAAACAGTTACTCCGGTATCAGGTGAAATGATGACAATCAGCACACCGAACCCGTTTGCAACGGAAACATCATTCAATGTTAATGTTCCGCAAAATGAAACATATACAATCAATGTATATGATGTTCTTGGTCGTCAAGTGAAGACACTGCATAATGGTGTTCTTGGAAAAGGCAACCATGCATTTGTATGGAATGGCATGGATAACAATGGCACATCGGTAAATAACGGTATGTATATTATCCGCACAGAAGCAAACGGCGTAAGCACAACTCAGAATGTTGTTATCAGCCGCTAAGAGATTCCTGATTGTCGTGGCGGTGATACTGCATGGTATCATCGCCACACAGTCTGTGTATTCACAACGAACGGTTGATCTAAGCATAAAATCCCAAACAACTATTGATGCCTGTGGAGACAGGTCATTAGTAATTACTATAGAACCGGGTGAGTTATATGCTGCAGATAGTGTTTTGTTATATGACTTGGCATTAAAGTATGATAGAAACCTGCTACGCTTTGAGCAGGTCTTGACAGTAGGAACGATGAGTGAGAACCTCGAACAAAAAGGTTTTAACTCAAAGGACACTACTCAACTGCGTGTCTTTGGATTCAATGTTCTTAGACCAATATTCGGTAATGGCAAACCGTTGGTTGGGCTGCTATTCACATTCCGTGGTTCGTGTACCGACACGACTTCAAAAATTGAAATCGTATCGGAACCCGACATCAATGCGGAAGCAAAAATTCGATATGGTAAACTCGGTTCATTTACAATACCTGTTACAATTCTTCAAAAACCGGAACGCACATTAGAAGTTCGATTTTCAAAAGATTCGATACTGCTTGTTGATAATCAGAGCATCTTTGAGACAACAATGAGAATGTCGTTTTTAATGAATGCCGGTTTGACGGATATTGCAATTCCGCTCAAACATGATGTAACCATGGAACTTGTTGGAATGACGACATCGGTTTCAGATACTGCGGAGATCATCAAAGAAGATAGTACGACCACTCGAATAGTTTACAAACGAAAGAATGGTTCATCGCTACAGCCGCCGGTTGATATACAACTTAGGTTTGCAGCGAAAGGCACAGGTGAACTGAAAACGAATCTGCGCGCGGATTCAGTATCATATACAAAGTGTGCATGTGTTACTCGTACATCGGTCGATACACTGCATATACTTCGGACAATTATTATTTCTGTTGGTGATGAACAAGAATCACACGTGTCATTACACACAACAGATGAGTTCATTGACCTTCATAGTGAAACAGGGACTAACGCTGTCAAAATTTATTCATTGATTGGCGAGCTACTCTGGTCAACAACAATGGTTGGTCAAACACATACTCAAATTGATTGGTCGGCATGGAGCAAAGGAGTATATATCCTGCGAACCATGACTTCAGGCGGAAACAAAGACATAATGTTATATAAATAATTTTACTATACAACTTTACTTAGGAGTGGTTATGTACAAAGGGTATTCCCTGAAGAGCATTCGCAGAGCTGTGATGGCTGTGGCGATTGCCGCTGCTTGCGTATGCGCTGTAACAGCGAACGCACAGCAACTTGTACCACAAATCCCGCGTTTGAGCTTAACAGGCGGCGAGGGTGGGTACAACCAGTCATATTATCCAGATGGTCGTATCTGGACAACAGCATCACGCAACATCACTAATGGTGACACAAGCTATATTCTTGTGCCTGTATTCATGAAGAATTGCTGGGTCAGCCGCGCACAGTACACAGCGCGTCCGATTTACAGCTTTAACTTCAAATTGCAGTACGATAGTACAGCTGTAATGCCTGTTGGTGTCGTAACGCGTGGTCCTGCATATAGCGGTTCGCACCCAAACATACGGCTTGATGAAACCGACCGCCCGACATTGACAGATGGTTGGCAAATCACATGGGATGATGCCCGTGACTCGACATATCAAGTACAAAGCGGCTTAATTTCGGCAACAAACCCAAACCGTCTTCGTGGTAAACGCGTTCGTATTGCGGCACAATCAACACGCCCGCTCCAACCGACAGGTACAAGCAACGACTGTAACCAATATGAATTTCGTCCTTTGCTGTATGTAAAATTTGCTGTTATTGGTCGTCCCGGTCTTGGTGTAAGCGACGTTACTCCAATGATTATCACAACCGACTCGGTTCAGTATAACAAT
>JAEUSO010000401.1 GCA_016788605.1 Candidatus Kapaibacterium sp.
GGCAGCACCACAAGGCGATGAACGCAATTATATCCCCCGCAAAAAATATGAACCGGCTGATTAAACTGATTCCGCATCGCCGCCCACTCCGAAAGCCGACGCACCTCCCACAAATGGTCAAGGCAGAACTTCCGCGAGCGGAACAAGCCGCCGCCTACATATTGCATCCACGGGTCGCCGTCTTCGGTGTAGGATTCACGCGCCCGTACCATCGTCAGTTCGCGGCTAAGTGCGGCGCGTCCGGTGTTGAGTGCGGTGCGGGCGTGGTGCTCGGCAAGGTTTGTCAGGCGTTCGATGCGCTTGATAACAAGTGCGTCGTCTTCGCCGCGAACCATCGAACGCCGGATTGCCTCGAATGCGGTTTTGCTGTACGCGGTTTGGCTCTTGTACAGGTCGTCGGTGATAAACTCAATCACTTCGCTGCGCTCGGCAATAAACTCCGAACCCTTCTCGGCGCGCACAAGTGCTGCAACGCGGCGGGCTTCGCGCTCGGCATCGGCTTCGATGTCAAGCTCTAATATGATGCGCCGCACTTCTGCGTCGAACCACGATGTGTCGCGTCGGCGGAGTGATTCTTCCGCAAGTGCGCGGATGCGTTTGTATAATTTCCGGTCCATGTTTTTTTATTCGTCGTCGAAAAGTTTATCTTGGCGCAGGTGTTTATGCTCTTTCGGATACCACTCTTCCTTGTACTCGTCGATCGTCACCCATTTTCGTTTTGGCACACTCATGTCGAGTACCGATACCCGTGCCGCTTCGCATTCAACAATCATTTGCTTGCCGCAGTCGCTACACTCGTAGCAACGCCTGTCGTGCCGCAGCGAGCGTTTGCCGTCGGCGGTCATGTTGCGCTGCGTCCACAACACACCAAATGATTCCGAACCACACGTAAGGCATTGCATAAACTACGCTCCTGTTGTCAGCCATTCAAGCAGGTCGTGATTGCTGATAATAAAGCAAACATCGGCGGCGCGTATGGCAAACGTATCAGGTGTCAGCACCACAACATCACCGTCGGTGTAGTCGTCCATCGAGATACCGAAATACTCCAACACTTCCGCGCTATCCATACGGTTATGCCGGAGTAGCGCACCGCCGCTCGATTCGCCGTCATCAACCTCAATAACAATCTCTTCCGCTTTTGCTTTTACTTTTGTCTGCTTTGCGGGCTTTTCTTGCTTCGCGGGCTTCGGTTGCTTCTTTTGTTCAAGGGCTTCGATTTCGGCAATGAACGCTTCGATATACTTCGTTGCTTCGTGGAGCGTTATCTCGTCGGCTTCAACCGCAAACGATATTTTCTCGAAACCGGATTCCCATTGCGCAACAGCATCTTTCTTGATTTTCGCCGCCTTTTGAATTCGCTTGTAGAGCTTATCCCGCAGGGCGGCATCAGTGAGCCATGCCAAACAACGCTGCTGCCTGTGGGTCAATCCAAGCACATCCCTGATAACATCTGCCATTCTCCGGTTTTCATAATCATATCCGATAAACAAATCTACCACTTCTGGAATATGTGAAGTGGCAACGGAGTGACTGTCAATCTCTTCGAGAAAATTAGAATCGGCTATTTCAACACCGTTTTCGCCGCTTTTCATAAGTTGGCGTAAAATTTGCCTGACGTGTTTGTACACCTTAATCGCCCACGTGTCCTTCACGCCGCGTCCAAGATTGTGCGCCACCATCATCAACATCTCCGCTGCTTGCGACGACGGCTTTTGAATCACCTCGCACCGCATTGTTTCAATCCCCAATTCCTCGTGTAGCGCAAGAATTTTTTTTCTGTTGTGTCCTGAAATCAGCTTATACGTCGTTGTTGTTCCAAAATGAACAGGATACACCGTTGCGATATTCACAATGCCAACTTTTTGAACCGAGTGATACAGCGCATTCATTTCGCTTTCTGTAGCACGGCGGAACAACTCATCATTGAGCGGATTATCCTCAATTTGATTTATCGGTATATCAACAACATTCGGGCTGCTTTTAACTTTACTCATATTCATTACTTCCTTGTTATGTTATTTTGAAATAAAAAGGCGAGAAGCCCCGCGCCTCCCGCCGTGATACTGCGCTGCGGTTTATACCGCGAATTTCGGCGTGATTGCAAACGCCTCTTCCTGTACGATCTGCAATCCGAACTCGGCAAGTTGGTCGCTGCTCACGTTGTGAGTTGGCAAATCCTGTCCCTCGGCAGTGCTCTCCCAAGCGGCGAAGGAACGGAGGATTGACTCTTTGTCGAGTTCGTCTTTTGTGCGAACAAATAG
>JAEUSO010000402.1 GCA_016788605.1 Candidatus Kapaibacterium sp.
TTCGGAGACAGTCCTGACCAATCCGTATTGGCGGTATAAGCACGACATCTACCGGCTGCACAACGGGAAAGAAGCCGATTATTACTACGCTGAAACAAACGGCTCGGTGTTTATTATACCGCAATTCGAGGACGGTCGTTATATCCTTGTTAAACAATTCCGCTATCTGAACCAAAAGGTTAGTTTGGAATTTCCGGGCGGCGGACTCAAAGACGGTTACTCAACATTGGAACAAGCGCATGAGGAATTGCGTGAAGAAGCCGGCTTGGAAGCAAGCGGTTGGGACTACCTCGGTGCGTTCAACCCGATGAACGGCGTGACAAACGAACTCTGCCATGTGTATCTCGCAACCGGACTTACCCGTGTCGGAGCTGCGCCGGAAGAATCCGAACAGTTTGAGTTTGTGGAAATGAACAGTGATGATATTCGTAATGCAATCAGCTCGAACGACCTGTGGGACGGAATGACCCTTGCCGCATGGGCAATGCTCCGCAGCCGCATGGACACACAGTGAAACAAGGACGGCACGCAATGATTATTCACCGTACACAATCAATAATGAACAACATTCACCGACACGTAACAGCACAATACCGTATGACACGATTAGTAATTGCACTCCTCTTTTTTGCATTGCCGTTTGCAACGATGAACATGAAAGGGCAACAAACCACGCCAACCGACGGCGCACCGAAATCAGGCGAAAAGCCCGCCGTGAAGTCCACCGATAAATCACCGGATAAAGCGACATCAGGTTCCGCCCCGCGTTCAAACAATCAGAAATACAAAGTGGAATTGAACTACCCCGCCGGTGCGGCATACAAGTACCTCTTTACTGATTCAACAACTGTCCGCCGAGTGTACAGCGACAGTTCCGACTTGGTCTATAACCGCGTGGTGCAATACTACATCTCGATGAAAGCACCCAAAGACAGGGCAAACGGTGTTGAGGATGTTCTCGCCGTAATTGACTCGACGGTGTATTCCTTCACATCCGGCGACAAAACGCTGAACTATTATTCCGGCAATGAGAAAATGCGCCTTGAGTTCCCCGATTTGCTGGCACACATCCATGCCGAAGGACGCGAATTCAAGATTACGTGGACACCATATTGGGAAGTTCAGTCAGTCGAGGGCGAAGCATTGGATTATTGGCGCGACTACGTAACCCGCAACGGCGACGGCGTGGACACCATGATTAAGTATATTTTCTTGAATGCTATCTCGCAGAACAACCTTGCCAATTACTCCGACATGCAAAAAGGTGCATTTCCGAACAACCTTGTGCGTCAGGATTCCGCGTGGAAGAAACCGTACTTCGTTCGTTTGGACGGAGTGGACTGCCGCGACGATTCAGCTACATCAACGCTTAGCTATGTATCGAAAAATACCTACACCGTCACCACAGAACTGCCGTCACTCCGACCATCACTGAATTCGATGCGACTCTATAATATCAATCAATTCTGCCAGATATTGGGCGGCAGCGGCAAGGGTTCGCAAGTGATTACCATGACGCGGCGCGGTGAGATTGTGAACACCGAATGCGTCTATGATTTCAATATCCGCGCAAAGGCGCGCAATGAAGAGTTCACACAGAACATCAAATCGAAGTATAAGTGGAAGATGCTCGGCAAAAAAGAGTACTAATCTGCCACACTTTCTTTTTAAGGATGGTTGCCCTTCGCGGTAATCATCCTTTTTCGTTTTCTATATTCGCGGCTCAAAACAACGCCCGACCCGCGGGCTAACCCACTTTACCCACTCCGACATGATTACCCTACGTTCAGCAGCCCTGATTTTTGCCTTTGCAACTCTTCTTTCTTCGTGCGACAATAAACAGGAAGCCGGAAAAACCGCCGACGGCAAAACCGCAGAAGCGCAGACGATTGAAGCCCTGCCGCCAGCCGAAGCGAAAATCACTTCGATTGCCTATAACTTTAAGGAAGGCGATGTTCGCCGCTACAAAATGGAACAGACCGATGAGTTCACGCAGGACGATTCGATTAAGGCGACCAACATACTTTCGCTGTACTACACAAAAACTATCAAGCGTGTGAAAGACGGCATGATTACGTTCTCCATACGGTATGATTCGATTCAACAGCAACAACGCGGTTCATCGGTGAATGGCGCACCGCCTTTTTCTTCTTTCAGGCGATGTTCTGCGCCACCGCCGTGACCATACTTTCCGGCGCGGCGGCGGAGCGCATGCACTATTTGAGCTACTCCCTCGTAGCGTTAATCGTGTCGGGGC
>JAEUSO010000403.1 GCA_016788605.1 Candidatus Kapaibacterium sp.
TTCAGTTGGGAACAAGCGGCACGGCAAACGCTTTCTGTCATTCGCTCTGTAGCATCCGTCCCAAATTGAGCATCACGCCACCTGCGTTCCTCTCTATCTTTGCATTCAAAACGTTCAATCACGCAAAAAATCTATGTCCACCTATACAATCGTCACAGGAGCAAACGGCGAAATCGGTCATTCGTTACTCGAAAAGCTTCATGCCGCCGGACGTACTATCATCGCCATTGACCTTAACCCGTTACACGAGCATCATGCCGCGATGTGCACGCACGTATTTTCAGGTCATATGGGTGATGTTACGAATCATGAACTCTACAACTCGTTAGAGCAATTCGACCTTGACGAAGTGTATCATTTGGCTGCTCTGCTCTCAACAAGTGCGGAGCGGAATCCTGAACTTGCACAAAAAGTGAATGTGGGCGGAACACTGAATTTGCTTGAACTTGCTCGCAAAACCGGAAAGCGGATGCAACGACCGGTGAAGTTTCTCTTTCCAAGTACGATTGCGATTTACGGATTTCCTTCATTAACTGAGAAAAATCGTGCGGGAGCGGTAACCGAGGACGAATACACGCTTGGTAGAACGATGTACGGCATCAACAAACTCTACTGCGAGCAACTTGGCAGATATTATGATGAACTCTACATGCGGCTTGCACCGACAAAAGAACACGGCTGGGTTGATTTTCGCGGAGTTCGTTTTCCGGGCTTGATTTCGGCATTCACCGTACCAACTGGCGGTACAAGCGATTACGCACCCGAAATGCTACATGCCGCAGCGCAAGGTAAATCATATTCCTGTTTCGTACGCGAGGATGCACAAATCCCGTTTATGGCAATGCCCGACGGTGTGGACGCACTGATGAATCTTGCTGCCGCGCCCAAAGAAAACCTTACGCGGCATATTTATAATATTGCTGCATTCGCACCAACAGCGGCGCAGATTGCCGGACAAGTGAAATCACTCTTCCCTGATGCGGATATCACATTTGCACCCGATGTGAACAGACAGGCGATTGTTGATTCATGGTGTGCGGATGTGAACGACAACGCGGCTCGAAACGACTGGGGATGGAACGCCAACTATGGATTTGAAGAATGCTTCCGCGACTATCTGGCACCGAACATCAAACAGCGGTACGCATAATCTAACAGGATGCAATCAGGCAACGGTAATACCACGCATCACGGAACGAATGCGCTGCGTTTTGAAAAGTCGCCGTATTTGTTGCAACATGCCGCCAATCCCGTAGAGTGGCTGCCGTGGGGCGACGAAGCATTCGCCCAAGCGCGAGAGAAGCACATACCGGTGTTCGTGAGCATTGGGTATTCCACATGCCATTGGTGCCACGTGATGGAGCGTGAATCATTTGAGGATGCCGAGGTTGCCGATTATCTGAACCGTCACTTTATCAGTATTAAAGTTGATAAAGAGGAGCGACCTGATATTGACGAGCCGCTTATGGCGGTATGTCAGGCGTTGTCAGGACGTGGCGGTCATCCACTTACTGCGTTTCTCACACCCGACGGGAAGCCGTTTTTTGCCGGAACATATTTCCCCAAACACAGCTCGCCCGGACGGATGGGATTTCTTGATTTGCTTGAACGCATCCGGCAGATTTGGAAATCCGAACGCGAGCGCGTCGTCAGTTCCGCAGATGAAATCATCCGGCAGCTATCACGCCCAGGTAACCTCAAGCAGGACGTTGAGTTTAATAGTATTGAGAATCTGAAGAATGCCGCTGCACAGTTTTCGCAGCGTTATGATTCGGTCTATGGCGGCTTTAACCAACACCCGAAATTTCCTGTACCGCATTCGCTGACATTCCTTCTGCGCTATGCAGCCCGATTCAATGATGGCGATATGCGAAGAATGGCGGAAACCACGCTGCAGGCAATGAGATTCGGCGGCATCTTCGACCATGTTGGCTTTGGGTTTCACCGATATAGTACCGACCGTCTTTGGCTGCTGCCCCACTTCGAGAAAATGTTGTACGACCAAGCGTTAGTTCTACTGGCATACTCCGAGGCGTATTCAGTTACCGGACAACATCTCTACAAGCAAGTGGCATCGGAGATCGTTGAATATCTGCACCGCGATTTGATGTCGGACGACGGACTGTTCTTTACTGCCGAAGATGCGGACAGTGAAGGGGAGGAAGGAAAATTTTATGTGTGGACGCACGCAGAAGTTTCCGAGCTGCTTTTACCTGAAGATGTCGAATTCCTT
>JAEUSO010000404.1 GCA_016788605.1 Candidatus Kapaibacterium sp.
GAACCCGATACGTTGTTCGCAACCTGTCCGCCGCCAGCGTTGTAGATCACGTTGTTCACTATTGCGTAGCCGTTCGAGGCACCTTCATTGCTGAATATTGGTGTCGTGCTTGATGTGCTGTACACCGTGTTATGAACAAAATCGGTATTGGATGAGCCACTTGTGCGGACACCCCATGTGTTGCCGTTCACGCGGATGAAGTTGTTGCTTACCATCGGGCGACCAGGGTTGGTATTCGTGCGTGCTTGGAATAGGATAGCAGGTATTGTCGTTGCACCTGTATTATTGATAAACACACGGTTTTTGCTCATCACAAAATTGCCGATGTTATTGGCAATGTTGATACCCGTGTTCAATAATGATGACGTCGTACGAAGCGTATTGCCCGTCATAACTAAGCCATCGGTAACATTGGATGAGATACCGTTTGCTGCAAAGTTTGTTAATGTATTATTGGTAATACGGATACCGGTTACGAACGGTGTTGTGCCACGCCAAATGAAGATACTTGATGCGCCATTCGTAAATGTCGAACCGGTAATCTGCAAGTTCTGGTGTGCCGCAGCTTGGCTGAAGAACAGCAAGTCGTTATTGAAGAATCCCGCTGCCACACGACCTGTGAATCCGCAGTTGCTAAAGGTCACATTGTCGCAGCCGTCGCCCGCCGCTGTTGTGTTACCCATCAGTTCCACGCATTGCGCCCAGTTTGCCGCTCCGGTTCCTGTTGCCGCTACCGTCACATTATTGAATGTGATGAAGTCCACATTTTGCAAGCGTACCGTGGGTTGACCACTTGTGATACTTGTTGCATTGATTGCCGCTGATTGGGTAGCTCCGCCGTCGTGTTGTATAATCACGTTATCACGGCTACCGCTTGCCGACGCATCTGCTTGGATGGTTATCGGGCGTGCCGACTGATTACCCGGCGGGTTGGTTATATAGTGGTATCCGGTATATGTACCCGGTCGGATATTAAACGTTACAGAACCTGACGTACCACCTGCGCTTAATTGGTCAGTAGCAATTTTCAGTGTCGCGAAGTCGGGATTTGAACCGCCAATGGTATATGTTCCATTCAGAGCTGAGCCAAGTGGTGTAACTACTGAACTGTCATTCGATACATTTCCGTCCGTTGTATTATTTGGCGCTGTTGTCCATGCACGGACACTGATTGGTCCGACTGCCGGGAAGTTATATGATGTCAAGTTAACCGTAGCCGATCCGCCACCCGCAAGCGAACCCGTCCATGCAATCGGTGTTTGAGCAGCACCGTTCACTGTCCAGTTGATTGTAGTGCTGGTCAGGTTGATTTGACCATAATTGCGGAGTGTTGCCGTGATAGTGTTTGTACCCGCCGCAAATGGTGGCGGTGATGTTGTCGAAATTGTAGAAATACCTGCATCGGGAAGTGGTGGATTAAGGTTGATTTGGTAGTCCTTAAAATCGCCAAAATCATCGTAGCCATAGTATGCTGTACATGCAGCATCGTAATAATCCCAGTACCAGAATGAATGGAGTACACGCATCCTCTTCGGACCGGAAGCCGTACCTGGCGGAATAGTTACGGTAGTATTTAATGTACCGTTATAGTTATTGTACACTTGCTCGCCGGGACCAAAAACCCCATTATTATTCCAGTCAATCCAAATCTGCCAATACACCCAATATCCTTCTGATGCAATAGCAAAATTGCAAGAGAGGGGATAGGAGGCATTTGCGATATTCAACACATTGAATGTTGATTGAATTGCTCCGCCGGTCTGGTAGCATCCTGTCGGATTATGCGAAACGTTATTAAACGTAACATTCGTGATTTGGGAATTGTACCCATACGAATTACAGTTATACCCAAAATTGGGCGTGGGACAACTTACCGTTGCCAGTTGTGCGTTGGTGCTATAGCTGAATAGTACAGAACAGAGTAGCACGAGGAGCGAGATATGATGACTTCGTCGCAACATAGAAAACCCTATAAAATTGTGAATACCTAATAAACATCTAGAGATAGTTATCAAACTTGTAGTGATATTTTGCCGTTTAATATGAGAGTATCACCTGAAAAATACATATACATTGGTATTCCACATACTACTTTTTTATCCTAATCTGAATAATCCTACGGATATTACAAAAAAAGGTCGGGAAGCAGTATGCCTCCCGACCTTTAACCATACTACGGTAGTATCCGGCTGATTAGTTCACCACAAC
>JAEUSO010000405.1 GCA_016788605.1 Candidatus Kapaibacterium sp.
AGGAACATGCCATACCCGAAAAGTATATCTGGCAGATGCACAACAAGTATATCTTCATGCAAACAGATGAGGGTATTGTTGTGATTGACCAGCATATTGCACACGAACGAATACTCTACGAAAAAGCGTTGCGACTGCTTGCCGAGCCATCCTCACGCTCACAGAAACTCCTCTTTACTGTTTCAGTGCAGCTCTCGCCAACAGAGTTAATCCTTTTCCGCGAACTTAGTCAGGACTTGCTGCATTTGGGATATGATGCGGACGAGAATGACGGCGGACTTGTCACAATTAAAGGCGTTCCTAATGATGTTCGCAGTGGCGAGGAAGCGGAATCGCTGAAAGAAATTCTTGAGCAGTATGCTGAATATCAAACCATACGTCCCGCTTCTTCCCATGATAACATCGCAGCTTCGTATGGTTGCAGAAACGCTATCAAAGCGGGAGACCCGTTGCGCTATCCTGAAATGAAGCAACTGATTGACGATCTCTACGCTTGTCAAACACCGGAAGTGTGTCCGCATGGACGACCGGTGATGATTCAGTTTGAACTCAAGGAGTTTGACCGACGCTTCGGAAGGACGAGTTAGTGGATGTGCTTCAATACTTTGCAGTGTATATCCCTCTCGTACTCCATACCCTCCTCATGGCAATCGGGATTCTCGCTGCAATAAAAAAGCATAGCTTTGGCAAAGTCCATCACATTCTGTTTCTGATAGTCGCTGTCTCAAACGTTATTATTCTGCTTTGTTTCCCAAGTATATTCCTGCTCGTCACGTGTTGCATACTTGCCGTAATGCCATTCACCCGACCACGAAGAAATCTGACAATTCATGCAACCGCAGGCACACTATCATACATCATGCTGATTGTATGGTACATTCTGCGATAGCTTTGCATAGTTGAATATTGCTCTATATAATAACACCAATCCGCAAATCTCAAACGTAGAATACTCATGATCCAAAATATCAAAGGAACGAAAGACATCTTGCCAACCGACATTGCGGTATGGCACACAATCGAGAATGTGTTTCGCACGATACCGCAGTTATACGGATACGAAGAAATCCGCACCCCGCTCTTCGAAAGCACGTCGCTCTTCAAACGCGGAGTCGGTGAAGGAACGGACATTGTCGGGAAGGAAATGTATGTGTTCGATGACAAAGGCGGGGAGTCGCTCACACTTCGCCCTGAACTGACTGCTCCTGTGGCGCGGGCAATTTTACAGTATAATCTCATCCGTCACTACCCCACGTTGCGCGTTTGGTATTACGGTGCTTGTTTCCGCTATGAACAGCCGCAACTTGGCAGACAACGGCAATTCCATCAAGTCGGAGCGGAATGCGCCGGCTCGACAAATCCTGAATCCGATGCCGAGATTATTCTCTTGGCGCACCGTCTCATCAGCTCATGTGGGATTACCGATTTCACCCTTCACATCAATAGCATCGGCACTTCTGAAGAACGCAGTTCATACCGGACTCTCCTCCTTGACTACCTTAATTCTCACCGCACTGAGTTAAGTGAGGACGCACAACGGCGAATGGATAAGAATCCTTTACGCACACTCGACTCAAAAGATGAGCGTGATAAAGCGGTTTGTGCTAACGCTCCGAGTATTCTTGATTCGCTTGGTGCGGATAGCAGCAAGCGTTTTGCTGCGATTCAAGAAATGCTGAGCTCGGCGGGAATCGCATACTCAGTTAATCCGGCATTAGTCCGCGGACTTGATTATTACTCCCACACGGTGTTTGAATTCCGCACCGATAAACTCGGCTCGCAGGATGCGCTTGGCGGCGGCGGTCGGTATGATAATCTGTTTGAGTCGCTCGGAGCAAAGCCGATTCCGGGTGTCGGTTTCGGACTTGGAGTCGAGCGGTTGATTCTGCTGATGCAACAACAGCAATTGGTAGAAGCTTCGCATTGTGATGTGGTCATCATCACGTCGCAAAGCGGACTGACAGAAGGTGCTACAATCGCTGAATCGCTTCGTTCTGCCGGACTTCGGGTAAAAACGGACGTTCAGCGCCGCAGCTTCAAAGCACAACTCAAGGATATTGATAAATCCAGTGCGACATATGCAGTCATACTTGGTGATGATGAGGTCTCAAGCGGTAACGCACTTATCAAGAATCTTGCGTCGCATGAGCAACAGATCGTTGCACTATCCGAC
>JAEUSO010000406.1 GCA_016788605.1 Candidatus Kapaibacterium sp.
CGAATATTCCTTGTTTGCTTTCCACCAGATATTACTTGACTAGCATAGGTCTCCAATGAACCAATAATATTGTTATCGCATTCTCTACATAAAATATCACTATCATACATTGAGTCCCCAATGTGCTTAATCTTACGAATGTCCCTCGTCGTAGTCTTGATAAACTGACCTTTTTCATCCCGTAGGGTTTTCAATATTGATTTTGGGATGATGTGAGATTTTTTGAGAAGTGGCTTGTTCTCAAGACATAACTTACATGTACCAACATTCATGGGTAATCTCCAAAAAACAAAAAGGGCATCCATTCAACGAACAGATGCCCTTAAAATTATAGAAATTCTATTTACTTCCCAGCGGCTATCAAATTCAAGGCACTGCCTGCGTTGAACCAACCGATTTGTTGGTTGTTCATGGTGTGCTTGAGTTCGATGCTGTCGGTACTGCCGTCGTTGTGCTTTACGGTGAGTGTGATGTTCTCACCCGCTTTGAGTGATGCGATGTCAATCGAAACTTTGTCGTCCTCACGGAAGAGGTCGTAGTCAGCCGGATTAACAAAGGTGAGTGGCAACATCCCTTGTTTTTTCAGATTTGTTTCGTGAATACGCGCAAAGGATTTCACGATGATTGCTTTGCCACCCAAGAAGCGTGGCTCCATTGCCGCGTGTTCGCGTGATGAACCTTCACCATAATTCTCCTCACCTACCACAACCCAACTGATGCCACGTGCTTTGTAGTCACGCGCCGTTGCCGGAACAGCAGAGTACTCACCCGTAAAGGTGTTCTTCACTGAGTTGGCTTGGTCGTTTGCAAAGTTGATTGCACCAATCAGCATGTTATCCGAAATGTTATCCAAGTGACCACGGAAACGAAGCCACGGACCAGCCATCGAGATATGGTCGGTAGTACATTTGCCTTTTACTTTAATCAAGACAGGCATGTCGTTGTACTCTTCGGCGCGTGGTGCTTTGAATGCTTCGAGTTTTTGCAAGCGGTTTGAGTCAGGTGCGATATTCACCTGAACTGACGAGCCGTCTTCTGCCGGAGCAACAAAACCATTCGGGTCAGGAACGAATCCGCCATGTGGCAATTCCAATCCAACCGGAGGATTGAGCATTACTCCATTCACTGCTTCTTTAGTGAAGTCCACTGTTAGGTCGCCTGTTAGTGCGAAACCAATAACTGTTTCCGGTGAAGCAACAAAAGCGTGTGTATCAGGATTACCGTCATTACGTGAAGTAAAGTTGCGATTGAACGAGGTGATGATAGAGTTGCGGTCGCCTTTCTGAACATCGTGGCGTTTCCACTGACCGATACACGGACCACACGCATTTGCTAATACCGTTCCACCAACTGATTCGAGTTTGGCAAGAATACCATCGCGCTCGATTGTTGCGCGTACTTGCTCCGAACCCGGAGTAATTGTGAACTCGCTTTTGGTTTTCAGACCGTTGCTTGCGGCATATTCAGCAATCTCAGCAACACGACTCATATCCTCGTAAGAAGAATTGGTACAAGAGCCAATCAAGCCAACACGCAATTCTTTAGGATAACCATTTGCCTCTACTGATTTCACAAACTCACTAATCGGCAGAGCTTTATCAGGTGTGAATGGACCATTGATATGTGGTTCGAGTGAGTCGAGGTCTATGTGAATGATCTGGTCGTAATATGCTTCAGGATTTGCTTCTACCTCAGCATCAGCGCGAAGATGTTCTGCTACTTCGCGGGCAAGATTAGCTACATCAGTACGCTCGGTTGATTCAAGATAGCGAGCCATTGATTCATCGAATGGGAAGATGGATGTAGTAGCACCGATTTCCGCACCCATGTTGCAAATTGTTCCTTTGCCCGTTGCACTGAACGAAGCACAACCATCACCGAAATACTCAACAATCGCGCCTGTTCCACCTTTTACAGTAAGGATACCTGCAAGTTTAAGAATCACATCTTTTGCCGATGTCCAGCCACTCATTTTTCCGGTGAGTTTTACGCCAATGAGTTTAGGCATTTTGAGTTCCCAAGGCAAGCCAGCCATCACGTCAACGGCATCAGCACCACCCACGCCAATAGCAATCATTCCCAATCCACCGGCATTTGGTGTATGCGAGTCGGTACCAATCATCATTCCACCCGGAAATGCGTAGTTTTCAAGTACCACTTGGTGAATG
>JAEUSO010000407.1 GCA_016788605.1 Candidatus Kapaibacterium sp.
CAGAGGATATACTGTTCATGGTGTTCATATTATTTCTGGATGTGGATGAGTGCGCGGAGATACTCCGTTGCTGACTGTATGCCAATGACATACTGCCCGCTTGCCAATAGCCCTTCATCAAATGCAAGTGGCAGCATACCTTTTGATGTTGCATACAGCCGCTGCTGCGCCACGGGATTACCCGTCATTGCATAGAGTGTAGCCGTGTATTCGCCCGCGCTGCCTGCATAGAGTTCGGTTTGAGTTTCTCCGTTTGCCGATGTGACTACATGGAGTGCCGAGAGTTCCGTATCGGTGAAGGTGATGCCGAACGGTGCACATTTCGCATCAACCTGAATCAATGTGCCGCTGTACACAAGTGCAAGCGGACGTTTGACGGTTTCCCAACGGAGTGAATCAAGGTAGAGCGGTGTTTTCAAGATGCGTGACGTTAGCTGACTGCCTTCGATATAGGTAAGGATGCGTGGTGTTACATCTATATGTGCCGCTGTTGCACGAAGTGTGAGTATTCGCTCGCCGTTCTCAACCGTGTTGGCAAGTATGTCTCCGTTGCTGATTCCCGTGGGATGAAACACGTCCGCCCTCCAGCGGAACTGTGCCACGATGGGAACACCAGTGTAGTGCGATGTGTCGCCTGCGGCAAGATTCAGAACCAATGGCAGACGCTGTATGTTGCCGTCGCGCTGAATCAACGAATCGGGTACTCGAGCATAAAGCGTGACCGACGGATTATAGGTGATGCCGTTCAGTTGTAACGAGCGATAGCCACGACATGGCGATATGATTTCTGTTACACATTGTCCGTTGAATTCGCCGCGCTCGGTGGGACTGTATTCGGCTGTGACCTCGATACTGTCGCCCGGAAACATGACGTACGGGAATCGCCCAGACGGAATGATGCGAAACGGTTGTTTGGTATTCTGTGCATCGAAAAGCGATACACCTTTTACGATAATGGTATCGGTGCTCGTGTTTCGCACATAGAATGTTGTTCGCTGTGTAGTATCAACACCGCTTGTCACAAACTCCAGACGCTTGGGCATTGCAACAGTGGCAAGATTTGGCATAACGTTGAATTGGCGCGACATAACCTCGCAACCATACTGATTAAGTGCACGCACGGTATAAGCACCCGGTTGAATCACCGAGAGAACTTGCCCCGGAGTACCGTTCGACCATTGGTAGTTTGTAAAACCCGTTTCGGCTGTGAGTGTAGCCACATCGCCATCACAAAGTTTTGCAGTTCCGCTAATAGTGGGTATGAGTTCGGGATACCATGCAATCGTAAGCGGTTGTGATTTCGCTTCGCATGATGCCGCAGTTCGGACAGTGACAGAATACACGCCTGAATCCGTAACGACAATACCCCTGTCGGTGCTTCCCGTGGACCAGAAATAGGTTGCATAACCGCTTCCCGCATCAAGCGTTACCGCCGTTCCTTTGCAAACAGTTGTTGATGGTGTTGATGGTGTTATGTGCGGATTGGGCAAGGGATTCACTGTCTCGGTAAATCCGCCTGACACCTCGCATTGCTGACGTGTGTATTGAATGCGTAGCGATACACGTCCGCTGCCACTGCCATTCCATTGATATGACACGATTGCAGTATTATTCATTCCTAACAACTGCGGTTGTGCTGTACCGGAAGCATTGCTTGCAGTCCAAACACACGTGTACTGTTCTCCTTGCTCCGGTGTGAATGCGTAGATCGCTGTTGAACGTTCGCATACGCCGTCCGGTAGTGTGAATTGAACGGGCTTGGGTTCGATGGCAAACACGACAACAGTATCGCGCTGTAATTCCGCAGCACCATTGTAGGCGATACGTACATACTGTTCAGTGCGTAGTGCACTTACACGTGGTGTTGCATCAGTGCTTGATGAGAGATTGATGGACGGCTGCCATTCGTATCGTGTTGCAGACGGGACAGTTTCATTCGACGGTGCAAGACGGTCGCTTCCGCCTTTACAGATTTCAAGAATCGTCTTTGAGGATTGCGCCGAATATACCGGCGGTGTGTCCGCACGTAATATTGGAACGTGAAAAACAAACGCACACAGGGCGGCAATTAATAGTCCGCCGATATGCACGATTGGATTTGCCAATGTGGTTCGGTTATGAGATTGTTGTTTTGTTGTTGTGCTCATGGGCGTGCCTCCCTGAT